>JBBSHA010000266.1:0-2389 GCA_038253595.1 Candidatus Dormibacterales bacterium | reverse complement strand
GGGCCTGGTCCGCGGCCTGGCGGCGATCCTCTGCGGCGGCAACGCCGTGGTTGCGCTGGCCTCCACGAGCCGCCCGCTGCCGGCGCTGGTGCTGGGCGAGGTGCTGGCCACCTCGGACCTGCCCCGGGGCTCGGTCAACGTGCTGGCCGGCCAGCGCCGGGAGCTGCTGCCCTGGCTCGCCTCGCACATGGACGTCAACGCCATCGATGGCGGCGGCTGCTCGGCCGAGGAGCTGGCGGTGGTCCAGGAGGCGGCGGCAGGCAACGTCAAGCGGGTGGTCAGCCTGGCCCCGCGCGACCTCCTCAGCCCGTACGCCGTCACCGCCTTCATGGAGATGAAGACCGTCTGGCACCCGGTCGGCGTGTGAGCCGGGCCCGGGTCGCCGTCGTCCAGGCCGCGTCGGTGGCGTTCGATCGCGAGCAGACGCTGGCCAAAGCGGAGCGGCTCTGCGCCGCGGCCGCGGCGGAGGGCGCCCAGCTGGTTCTCTTTCCCGAGGCCTTCGTGTCCGGCTACCCCAAGGGCCTCGACTTCGGGGCCGTGGTCGGCAGCCGGACGGCGGCCGGGCGCGATCACTTCCGGCGCTACTGGGAGAGCTCGGTGGATGTGCCGGGGCCGGACTGTGACCGGCTGGGCGTGCTGGCGCGGGAGACCTCGGTGCACCTGGTGATGGGGGTGATCGAGCGGGAGGGGGGAACCCTCTACTGCTGCGTGCTCTTCTTCTCCCCCGAGGGCGAGCTGCTGGGCAAGCACCGCAAGCTGATGCCGACGGCCGCCGAGCGGCTGGTCTGGGGCTACGGCGACGGCTCCACCATGCCTGTCCTGGACACACCACTTGGCCGGCTGGGGGCGGTCATCTGCTGGGAGAACTACATGCCCCTGATGCGGATGGCGATGTACGCCAAGGGCGTCCAGATCTACTGCGCGCCCACTGCCGACGCCCGCGAGAGCTGGATTCCCACCGTGCGCCACATCGCCCTCGAGGGCCGCTGCTTCGTGCTCTCCTGCAACCAGTTCAGCCGTCGGAGCGACTTCCCCGAGGACATCCCCAACCGGCTCGGCGAGGCGCCCGGCGACGTGATCTCGCGGGGCGGCTCCTGCATCGTCGATCCCTTCGGCAACCTGCTCGCCGGCCCTGCCTGGGACGAGGAGACCATCCTCTGCGCCGACCTCGACCTGGACCAAATCGCCCGCGGCAAGTACGACTTCGACGTCAGCGGCCACTACGCCCGCCCCGATGTGTTCCGGCTCGAGGTCGACGAGCGCGCCAAGCCGGCGGTGGTGCGGCGGGATTAGGCCATCTGCGTGCCACCGGCGGAGGCGAGGTTGAGCGGGATCTGTGACTATTCGTTGGACGACCCGCGGCCGTCTCCGATCCGGCCGTCCTTCATGTGAACCACTCGATCCGCGGACGCGCTCAGCCCCTCGTCGTGGGCCGCCACCAGCACCGCGGTTCCGCTGAGTGCCACCTCTCTGATCAGGTCCGCAATCGAGTGGCTGGACTCAGCATCCAGCTGGGACGTGGGCTCGTCGGCGAGAAGCAGCCGGGGACGCTTCACCAGGGCTCGCGCCAGCGCGACGCGCTGCTGCTCGCCACCTGACAGCTCGTGCGTCCGGTGGTGTTTACATGCAGGATGGCGGCGGGTAGCACCAATATCCTCATTACCGCTCGATGACTGAAGTTGACTCGGGTGAGGACGACATGGCCTGCTGGGAGTTGTTTCATGCCAACTCACCAATACATCGAGGTATGGGATGGTCAGTGGTCCGTGCTGCCCTACGAGACAACATGATGTTGCCCGCCTTGGTGCAACTTAAATACTTGGAGCCAGCGCGGGAGGCGACCTGATTCCTATTCGCCCGCTCCCCCTTATTCGGACTAGGGATGCGCACTGACAGCGCGCGGATGGACTCCCGGGGGGTAAGGGTGCCCGGCTCAGCCGCGGATCGACCAGGCTCAGTCCCGGTAGCGGTATACGATCCGGCCGCGGCTGAGGTCGTAGGGTGACAGCTCGACCCGGATCCGGTCGCCGGGGGTGATGCGGATGAAGTAGCGGCGCATCCGGCCGGCCGCGTAGGCGATCAGCTTGTGCTCGTTCTCGAGCTCGACCTCGAACATCGCGTTGGGCAGCGCCTGGGTGACGACCGCGTCCATGACGACGGCCTCCTCCTTCTGCAGCTCGTCGGTGGTGGCCCTCGCCTTGGGGGGCCGGCGAGGCCCCCGCCGGGGCGTCGATGATCTTGCCAATTCGGTTAGCAGTCTACCGATCGGGGCGGTTGGGGCGGTGGCCCGGTCGCTACCTGACCCCGGCCCTCTTCACGAACGAGTTGTCGTACGTCTTCTTGAGGTCGATCGAGCCCCAGTCGGTCTTCGGATCCGCGGTCTTCACCG
>JBBSHA010000265.1:0-2536 GCA_038253595.1 Candidatus Dormibacterales bacterium | reverse complement strand
GGGCCAGCACGATCAGCACCAGGGCCGCGCCCCAGGCCTGGTCGACCAGCGACTGGTAGGGCGTCAGCGCGTCGTGGAAGACGATCAGGGGCAGGGCCGCCATGGGCTGGGTGGGGTCGGCGTTGAAGAAGCGGTTGCCGAAGCCGGTGAACAGCAGGGGGGCCGTCTCGCCCGCCGCCCTCGCCACCGCCAGGAGCGCGCCCGTGATGACGCCGGGCGCGGCGGCCGGCAGGATCAGCTGCAGCGAGACCCGCCAGCGGGCGAGCCCGAGCGCCAGCCCCGCCTCCCGCAGGCCGCCCGGGATGAGCGCCACCGCGCCCTCGGTGGTGCGGGTCACGACCGGCAGCATCAGCACGGCCAGGGCGGCCGCTCCGGCCAGGCCCGAGAAGTGGTGAAACGGAGCCACCAGCAGCGCGTAGGCGAAGAGGCCGATCGCGATCGAGGGGGCGCCCACCAGCACGTCCGCCGCCAGCCGGATCCAGCCGGCCAGCCGGCCGGTCCCATACTCGGCCAGATAGACACCCGACACGACGCCCACCGGCACCGCCATCAGGGAGGCCAGGCCGACCATGATCAGGGTGCCCACGATGGCGTGCTGGACGCCGGCGCCGGGAATCCCGACCGGCCGCTCGACGTGCAGGTAGAAGTCGGGCTGGAGGGCGGCGGGCAGGCCGTTGCGGACCGTGTAGGCGAGAACCAGCGCCAGCGGGATCAGCGCCAGCAGGGCCATCCCGTAGACGCCCCCGCGCGCCAGCCGGTCGGCGATGCCCCGGCGCTGGACGCGGCTCATCGCGCCACCGTCCTGACCAGCAGCTGGGCGAGGAGATTGACGAGCAGGGTCAGCGCCAGCAGGACCAGGCCCAGCTCCAGGAGAGCCGCCGGGTAGAGCTGACCGGTGGCCTCGCTGAACTCGTTGGCGATGACGCTGGCCAGGGTGTAGGCGGGCCCGAACAGCGACGTCTGGATCTCGGGCCGGTTGCCGATTGTCATGGTCACCGCGATGGTCTCGCCCAGGGCCCGGCCGAGTGCCAGGATGGTGGCCCCGAAGATACCCGCCCGAGCGGCCGGCAGCACCACCCGGGAGACCGTCTCCCACCATGTCGCACCCAGCGCCGTGGAGGCCTCGCGGAGGCCGCCGGGAACCGCGCGGACCACCTCTCGTGCCACCGAGGCCAGGGTGGGCAGGGTCATCACCGCGAGCACCACCGACGCGGCGAACAGGCTGCTCTGGCGGGTTGGCCCGGAGAAGATCGCCAGGCTGCCGAAGCGCCCGCTGACGGGGTCGTCGACGTGGCGGAGCAGCCAGGGTGCGAGCACGTACAGCCCCCAGATCCCGTAGACGACGCTGGGAATGGCGGCCAGCAACTCCACTCCGACTCCGATCGCGCCTCGGATGCGGGGGGCTCCGGGCTCGGCCAGAAAGAGGGCCACCCCGACACCGACCGGCAGCGCCAGGGCCAGCGCCAGCCCGCTGGTGACGACGGTCCCGTAGATGAAGGGCAGGGCGCCGAAGCTGTCGCGAACCGGGTTCCACGTGCTGTGGACGAGGAAGCCGGCTCCGAACCGCTTGATGGCCGGGGCGGCCTGGGCGCCGATCACGATCACGACCATCACCAGCACGACCGGTGCGGCCAGGCCGATGCCGGCCGTCAGCCGGCGGTAGCCGTCCGGCCGCGTTCCCGCCGCCACCCGGCGGGCGGCCAGCCGGCCGATCAGGGCTGCTCCTCCCGGTCCAGCCGGTAGCCCGCTCCGCGCACCGTCACGATCCGGAACGGTGCCCGCTCCGCGAACTTCTCGCGCAGCCAGCGCACGTGGACATCGACGGTCTTGCGGTCGCCGACGAACTCGGGGCCCCAGACCTGGGAGATCAGGACCTCGCGGGAGTGGACGCGGCCGGGGTGGCCGAACAGGAAGGAGAGCAGCTCGAATTCACGGCCGGTCAGCCGGACCTCGGTACCGTCGAGCACGACCCGGCGGGCGGGTCGGTCGATCGAGAAGGCGCCCACCTGATCGCGCTCTGCGACCGAGCGCCCGCTGACCTCGCTGCGGCTGCGCCTGATGACGGCGTTGACGCGGGCCAGGACCTCGCGCACCGAGAAGGGCTTGGTGATGTAGTCGTCCGCGCCCAGCTCGAGGCCGACCACCTTGTCCAGCTCGGAATCCTTGGCGGTGACCATGATGATCGGCACCTGGCTGGTCCTCCGCAGCGCCCGGCAGACCTCGATCCCGCTCATGCCCGGCAGCATCAGGTCGAGCAGGATCAGGTCCGGCCGCTCGGTGCGCGCGACCCGGATCCCGGCGACGCCGTCGCGGGCCTCGCTGACGCCGTAGCCGGCCGCCACCAGGTTGTACTTGAGGGTTTCCCGGATGCCCTCGTCATCCTCCACGATCAGGATCCGATCGGGCATCAGCTGGCCAGAGCGAGGAGGATCGGTGGTCTCCCGTTACCCGAGTTCCACGACCTGGCCTGACTCCAGGAAGACGATGTCCTCGGCAACGTTGGTGACGCGGTCGGAGATCCGCTCCAGGTTGTGGG
>JBBSHA010000264.1:0-2567 GCA_038253595.1 Candidatus Dormibacterales bacterium | reverse complement strand
TTCGGGCGGCTTCGAGGACCACCTGCCGAATCTCGTCGATCTGCGACTCCGTGCTCCGAGGCGCCATGGGATAATGCGAAGTCTAAGTCCGGCGTATAATTGAGGTTCACTCAGACCGGGTGAGGCGACTTCAGAGCGCAGCCGGCAGCCGGGCTTGGAGGGCTTTTGAGCAGCTCGATTCCGACCCATTTCAGCCTCGATTTGGCCGGCATTCCCAGCAACTTCCACGTCAGCGTCGACAGCCTGCCGACAATCACACTTGACATCCAGCCGCTGACCCTGGAGCTGAAGCCGGTCGATGTCACGCTCGAGCTGAAGCCGATCGACGTTTCCCTCCGGCTGAAGGAGATCCCATCGATCCGGGCCCACCTGCCGGCCGACTTCCACCTCGGGATCTGCGTGCTCGGCTTCGAGCTGGCCAGCTTGAGCCTCTGCGGCGAGGCCCAGGTGATCACCGAGCCCTACCAGCCGAACCCCTGCGAGGAGTGCGGCGAGAAGCCGGTGCTCAAGAGGGAGTTGGCCTAGCCGCATGGCCAAGGGCGAAGCGGCTGCAACCGTTCGGTTCCGGGGCTCCCCTGAGCGGCTGACCGGCAGCGCGTCGCTGCCCAGCGGCGGTCCTCTTGGTCTGGAGGTCCGGCTCGACCTGCCTGAGGAGCACGGCGGTTCAGCCCCCGTCTATGCGCAGCCGCTGGCGGCCGACATCGGTTCCATGGCATGGCTCCGCCTATCGCTCCCCACCTCGACCCCGCCGGGCACCTACGCGGGAACCATCCGCCTGGGCGAGCGTCCCCACAAGGTGGCGGTTGAGGTCGAGCCACGACTCCAGCTCCGTTTCAGCCCCGTCGGCCTGATCTTGAGGGGCACTCCGGGGTCGGCGATCACGGGCAGCTTCACGCTGTTCAACACCGGCAACGTGGCCTTCGGAGTGCGCCGGATGTACGCCTTTGGCGCGTTCGACGTGGACGGCCTGGACAACGCCTTCGGCCAGACCTTCCGGGCCCGCCTGCAGCCCGGTGAGCGCCGCGTCGACCGCTTCGCAGAGGCCCTTGCGGAAGGCCACGGTGGCCTGGTCCGCGTGAAGATCGTCAAGGGTGGCGGGGAGGTGCCGCCGAACAGCATTCGCGAGCTGGAGGGGAGCTTCCGGTTACCCGACCGCATGCGCCCGGGCCGCACTTACGCCGGCACCATGCCACTGGATTACGCGCGCTACGGCGTCCGCATCGAGACGACCGGCTCGGGGCGCGAACTGGAGGAGCCCGAATGAGTGCCGACCGCGACTCCGCCTCTGAGGCCGGCGCCGACCTTCTGGAGGCTGGTTCGAGGCTGGGCCTAAGCGTTCTCAACCTGCTCGTCCACGGCGCCACCGCAATCGTGGCCGGCGCCCCCGGCCTCGCCCCTCAGCGTGGACACGGGCGAGGCTGCAGGTGCGGCTGCCGCATCCCGCCGCCGTGTTGGGAGCCGCGGGCGCTGGGCACCTACACCAGCCACGCCTGTCCGGGCGCCGATGCCACGCTCCGCATCCGCGTCACCAATTGCGGGTCGGCGCCACGAACTGTGAACCTGGAGCCCGGAGCCGGCTCCTCCGCCGTTGAGTTCGATCCGCCGACACTGGGGCTGGGTCCCGAGGAACGGGGTTACTCGGTGGTCAGCTTCGACATCCCGCCTGACGCCGAACCAGGCGATGGTTACGAGTTCCTGGTCTGGATCACGGGCTGTAAGCAATACTTTCTCCGCTGGCGAATCCGGGTCGGGCGCCGTTGCGGAGACTCGTGTCCCCAGGTCGAGGTCGACGATTGCCCCGACCTGCTCCACCACTGGTACGACCACTTCTACTGCGTGCATCCGTGCCCGCCCCACCACCCGACCCACTGACCTCGCAGCCGGCGGAGCGGCTGCCGAGACTCATCAGGCGGCTGACCGCTGCCAACCTAAGTCTCGGCGCGGCGGCCGGCAGGCTGGCCCTGAGCTACCTCGAGGAGGTCGCCGCCAGCCTGCGGGGGCTGCCAGACGCGGGCTCCGAGGTCCCGGCCTCGCGGCCGCCCCCGCCCGCGCCGCCACCCGAGCCCCCTCCGCCGCTGGTGCTCGAAGGCTCCACGGGCAAACCGGCGGTGGGCGCCTTTCTACTGCACAACCGGCTCACCGCCAGGGTCGACGGGCCGCTGGTGGTCGGTGCCTTCAAGGCCGATGGAGTCCAGGAGGTGACCCCCGAAATCGTGTTCGAGCCGGCGCTGGTGGCCCTTGATCCAGGGGAGCAGACACTGATTCGCTTCCTGGTGCACGTCGACAAGCTGGCTGCTGGCGCCGACTATCGCGGCGAGGTGACGGCGCCAGGCCTGGGGAACGGGCGCCTGGACCTGGTTGTGCGGCGGCGCGGTCGGCGCCCTACGGCACGGCAGGCGGCATTGACCAAACCGGCGCCCAACCCCTGATCCACTACGCCGGATTGCTCGCGTAGCCGGAGCTCCTCCGGGCCGCGAGAGCCTACACCGGTTGGACTCCGGCTTTGGGCGGCGGCCGGTGCGCAGCCCGGGTCACGACTGGCTCACCCCGCGCTCTGAAGCTCGGAC
>JBBSHA010000263.1:0-2762 GCA_038253595.1 Candidatus Dormibacterales bacterium | reverse complement strand
GCGAGGTTGCGCCGGACGGCGCCGCTGGAGGGGTTGCGGGCCGACGTGCGCTCAGAGTGGGAGGAGGAGTTGCGGCGGCTGGCGGAGGGCGACGCCTTCGCCGGGGTCGAGCTGTTCGGCGCCTACCTCGACCCCCGCGTGCCCTCGCTGCTCGACCATCTGCCGGCGGGCGCGGTGGTGGTCGACCTGGAGCCCGGGCGGCAACTCGCCGAGGCCCGCGAGATCGAGCAGGAGACGCTAATGCTGTCAGAGGCGGAGTCGGGTGACGGCGAGCTGCCCCGTGGCTTCACCTCGCCCATGGTCCCGGTCGAGCGGCTGGGCGTAGGGCCCGCTGCCTTTGCCGGCCGCAAGCTGCTGACCGCCTCGGTGGGCGAGGTGGACGGCGGCCTGGACCTCGGCTGGCGGGACCTCGACGCCCTGGTCGGCCGGCCCCGGGCCCTGGCCGAGCTGGCGACCACCGCCGCCGGCGGGACGGTCGTCCTGGCCACCGAGCAGGGCGAGCGTTTGCGGGCCCTGATCAGCGAGGCCGGGGTCGCCGGCCGGCCGCGGGGGGTCGACCTGGTTGCCGACCTGGCCCTGGATCCCGGGCTGTGCCACGCCGAGCAGGACGTGCCCAGCGGCTGCGCCAACCCGGGGCTGGGCTTCTGGCTGTACTCGGACGCCGAGCTGTTCGGGCGCGTCCGGCGGGCGGCGGCCCGCCCTGTGCGGCGGGGCAAGCGGGGCGAGGCCACAGTCCAGCTCGAGTTCCAGCCGGGCGAGCTGGTGGTGCACGTCGACCACGGCATCGCCCGCTTCGTGGGGATGCGCCTGATCGACGCCGAGGACTCCGAGGTGGGCGGCCCGATCCAGCGCGAGTACCTGGAGTTGGAGTACGCGGAGGGCGACCGGCTGTTCGTCCCGGTGGAGAGCCTGGACCGGGTCCAGAAGTACCTGGGGGGCTCTGAGGAGGCGCCGTCGCCACACCGGCTGGGCAGCGGCGAATGGGAGCGCGCCCGCTCCAAGGCCCGGCGCAACGTGCAGGACGTGGCCGAGGACCTGCTCAAGCTGTACTCGGCCCGGGAGGCCCGGCCCGGCTACGCCTTCGAACCCGACACCCCCTGGCAGGCCGAGCTGGAGGCCTCCTTCGCCTACGAGGAGACGCCCGACCAGCTTCAGGCGCTGGCCGAGATCAAGGCCGACATGGAGGCGGAGAAGCCGATGGACCGGCTGCTCTGCGGCGATGTCGGCTTCGGCAAGACCGAGCTGGCGCTGCGGGCGGCCTTCAAAGCGGTGATGAGCGGCCGTCAGGTGGCGCTCCTGGCGCCGACCACCATCCTGGCCCAGCAGCACTTCCAGGTCTTCAGCGAGCGGCTGGAGGGCTACCCGGTGACCGTCGAGGTGCTCTCCCGGTTCCGCACCGAGGAGGAGCTGAAGCGGACCCTGGCGGGCCTCAGGGCGGGCGCAGTGGACATCGTCATCGGCACCCACCGGCTGATCCAGAAGGATGTCCGCTTTAAGCGCCTGGGGCTGCTGGTGATCGACGAGGAGCAGCGCTTCGGGGTGATGCAGAAGGAGCGCCTCAAGAAGCTGCGCACCAGCCTCGACGTGCTCTCGCTCTCGGCCACGCCGATCCCGCGCACGCTGCACATGGCGGTGGTCGGGATCCGGGACATGAGCGTCGTCCAGACGCCCCCCGAGGACCGGCAGCCGATCAAGACCTACGTGACCGCAGACGACGACGCCCTGGTGGCCGAGGTGATCGAGCGCGAGCTGGAGCGGGGGGGGCAGGTCTACTACATCCACAACCGGGTCAAGACCATCGAGCGGTCCGCGCAGAGGGTGTCGGCGCTGGTGCCCAGGGCTCGGGTGGCGATCGGCCATGGTCAGATGGACGAGGACCGACTGGCCCACGTGATGGTCGACTTTGCCGCCCACCGCTCGGACATCCTGGTGTCCACCACGATCATCGAGTCGGGCCTCGACATCCCCAACGTCAACACTCTGCTGGTGGAGCGGGCGGACCGCTTCGGGCTCTCCCAGCTCTACCAGCTCCGGGGCCGGGTCGGCCGGGCCGGCAAGCGGGCCTACGCCTACTTCCTCTACGACCCCCGCCGCTCGCTGACCGAGGCCGCCGACAAGCGGCTGGACGTGATGTCCGGCCTGCACGAGCTGGGCCAGGGCTTCAAGATCGCGCTCCGCGACCTGGAGATCCGGGGCGCCGGCAACCTGCTGGGGGCCGAGCAGCACGGCGCCATCGCCGGGGTGGGTTTCGAGATGTACCTGCAGATGCTGCAGACGGCGGTTGCCAAGCTCCGCTCGGGCGTGGGCGCGGACAGCGTCGCCGACGTCCTCTCCACGCCCGAGATGAATCTCGACCTGCCGCTCGACCACTTCGTCCCCCGCTCCTTCATCCGCGACGAGCGGCTCCGGCTGGGAGCCTACCGGCAGCTGGCCGCCGCCGAGAACGAGGCGGACCTCGATTCCGCTCTGCGCTCCCTGCGCGATCGTTACGGGCCGCCCCCCGCCCAGCTCGGCAACCTGGTCTTCTCGCTGCGGGTGAAGCTGATGGGCCAGCGCCTCGGCCTCCGCTCCCTCACCACCGACGGCGGGGACCTGGTCTTCAAGGTCGATCCCGACCGTCTGCTCGACGTGGCGGAGCTGGAACGCCGCTTCAGCGGGCGGCTGGCGGTGAAGCCCAACCGGCTGCTCCTGCGCCGCCAGGGGGAGGGCTGGAAGGAGGAGCTGGTCCGCTTCCTGGACGCCATGGCCGAGCTCTCGGAAAG
>JBBSHA010000262.1:0-2839 GCA_038253595.1 Candidatus Dormibacterales bacterium | reverse complement strand
GTGGCCGCCACCCCGGCGTCGCCGAGCAGGCCGGCCCGGGCCGCGCGGTGAGCCCCAATCGCGTCCCGGTCGAGGTCGGCCTGGACCAGGGCGGCGGTGCCGGCGAGCAGCCGGCCGTGGCGGGTGGTCCACATGTTGAGGGTGGCCCCGAGTGCCAGCACCACGTCCGCCTGCGGGATCAGCTCCTGAGCCAGCGGAGTGGCGAAGCCGCCGGAGATGCCCAGCGCCCAGGGGTTGCCGGCGAACAGGCCGTGCCCGGCCGCGGAAGTGGCGAGCAGGGCTCCCAGCCGGTCCCCGAGCTGCTCGGCCGGCTTCCGCGCTCCGCTCAGGACCGCCCCCCTGCCGGCGATGATCAGCGGCCGCCGAGCCCGGGCCAGGAGCGCGGCGGCGGCGGCGATCGCGTCCGGGTCCGGGACCGGGGGTAGGTCCTCGCTCGGCGGCACAGCCGGCCTCGCCCCGCCGTCGGGGGCCGGGGCGCCCTGCACGTCCAGCGGCATGTGGACGACGACCGGCCGCCGCTCGCGCCGAGCCAGCCGGTAGGCGGCCGCCGCCTCGGCCACGGCGGTCGCCGGTGACCGAAGCCGCACCGAGAGCGCCCCGACCGCCGCGACCAGGCCCTCCTGGTCGATCCGGAAGTTGGAGCGCAAGGCATCGGCGGCGATGTCCGCGGCCAGCACCAGCAGTGGGGTGCGGCTCTTGGCGGCCTCGGTCAGGCCGGTCACCAGGTTGGTCAGCCCGGGGCCCTGGTGGACGGTGCAGGCGGGCACCCGCCCGCTCACCCGGGCGTAGGCGTCCGCCATCACCAGGGCGCCCCCCTCATGGCGGGCCGGCACCCAGCGCACGCCGCACTCGACCAGCCCCAGGGTGACGGCGAAGTTGCCGCTGCCCACCAGCCCGAAGGCCTGCTCCACGCCCGCCTCGGCCAGGGCCGCGGCCACCGCCCGGGCGACGGTCGAACGCGGACCGGCGGTCACCCGCCGAATTGTAGGACGCCCCGGCCGGCCAGCCGGCGCTCCGGCTCGGGCCCAGGGCGGATGCGGCGGGACCATCCGCGCACCGGCTGAGTTGGGCGCCGGCCGCGGCCGGGACAGGCGTGACTTTCCCGCCCGCACGCCTCACGATTCGGGCATGGCCCGCGAGTCGCTGACCTCGGTAGACGCGGCCTGGCTGCGGATGGAGGACCCGACCAACCTGATGATGGTCACCGGGGTCCTGGTTTTCGACCAGCGCCTGGAGGTGGGCGCGCTGAAGCGGGTGCTGGAGCAGCGGCTGCTGGCCTATCCCCGATTCCGCCAGCGGGCCCGGGAGAGGCTGTTCGGGCTGGGGCCCCCCGCGTGGGCGGACGACCCTCGGTTCGACCTCGACGCCCACGTCCTCCACATCGGGCTGCCCGACCCCGGCGACAAGGCAACCCTCGAAGAGCTGGTCAGCAAGCTGATGAGCACGCCGCTCGACTTCAGCAAGCCGCTCTGGCAGATGCACCTGATCGACCACGGCGGGGGCTCGGTGCTGGTCGCCCGGCTCCACCACTGCATCGCTGACGGAATCGCCCTGATCCAGGTGCTGCTCTCTCTGACCGATTCCGGCCCGCGGCCCCCGGCGGCGCGCGGGCGGGCCGGCTCTCGGACGCGTCGACGGCGGGCTGCCCGGCCTGCTGCGCGCCGGCGCCGGCCTGGCCCAGGCGGGCTACGGGATGGTGCAGGACCCGGCGCGGGCGGCCACGGCGGCCGGCGTGGCGGCCAACGCCGCGGCCACACTAGCCCGGCTGACGCTGATGGCACCCGACCCCCAGACCGTGTTGAAGGGCAGGCTGGGAGTGGCGAAGCGGGCGGTGTGGTCGGAGCCGATCGCCCTCGACGCCGTCAAGGCGGCGGGCCGGCGCGCCGGCGCCACGGTCAACGACGTCCTGATCGCCGCCGCCGCCGGGTCCCTCCGGCGCTACCTGGTGGGCCGGGGCGAGGACGTCACCGGCCTGGAGCTGCGCGCCGCCATTCCGGTCAACCTGCGTCCCGTCGCCGAGACCGGCCGTCTGGGCAACCAGTTCGGCCTCGTCTTCCTGCCACTGCCGATCGGGATCGAGGAACCGCGGGAGCGGCTGCTGGAGCTGAAACGGCGCATGGACGAGCTGAAGTCGTCGCTGCAGCCGGTGGTCGCGTTCGGCGTGCTGAGTGCGATCGGCCTGGTGCCGTCCCCCCTCCAGTCGCCGGCAGTCGAGTTCTTCGGCAGCAAGGCCTCGGCGGTGATGACCAACGTGCCGGGTCCGCCGGCGCCGCTCTATCTGGCCGGCCGCCGCGTCGGCCGGGTGATGTTCTGGGTGCCCCAGTCCGGACGCCTGGGCCTCGGCATCAGCATCCTCAGCTACGCGGGCGAGGTGCTGATCGGAGTCGCCGCCGACGCCGGGCTGGTGCCCGACCCCGAGCGCATCGTCAGCGGCTTCGAGCTCGAGATCGGCAACCTGGTGGGCGCCCCTCCCCGCCGCCGCCGGGCCGGCCCCCGCGCCGGCGCGGCCGCCATTCCCGGCTGACCCTCCACCCCGGCCGAACCGGTCCGGGGGTCATACGTCAGGAGCCGCCCGGCGGCCGCCGCGATCGCTCCTCCAGCTCATCCAGGTCCATGCGCAGGCGGCTCCTGAGGGGCGGCCGGTGGCCGGTCCAGCGCAGGATCGCGTCCAGGACCCGCGCCAGCAGGCCCTCGAACGCCCCGACCAGGAGCAGGGCCACGGCGAGCGCCACCAGCAGCGCCAGCGCGTACACGGCCAGACGCGGGTCGACCCGCCCGGGGGCGCCGGGAATCAGAAACGTCAGCCGCATGAGGGGGTTATAACCCCCCCGGCGGATAC
>JBBSHA010000261.1:0-2962 GCA_038253595.1 Candidatus Dormibacterales bacterium | reverse complement strand
GTGATGTTGCGGACGGTGCCCAGCACAGACGTGAGGGCGAAGATCGCGAACTGGAGCACGGCCAGCATCACGATCACCCCGGTGGCGGTCGTCACCGGCGAGTGGTAGGTCACAAAGGGCAGGGGCACGGTGAGCACCGCCCGGTCCGGCAGGTGGTCGGCGTTGACCCGGATGGCGGTGACCACCGCGTTCAGCAGCAGCTTCGCGGTATACGCGGTGGCGGCCGGGATCACACCGCTGAGGGCCGTCGCCAGCCCCAGCCCGACGGTGAGCCTGGGACTGGCCGCCCAGACCAGCCGCATCACCCGGGGCAGGGCGGCGACCGTGCCCTGAGCCGCCTCGCGGATCGACCGCCAGCGCTCCCGCAGCGTCTTGGGGCCCTCGCCCGAATTGGGCTCGGGGATGTCCGCGGGCCCGGTCAGGCCGCTGTGCGGGGAGCCCTGGCTGGTGGGTGGGCGCCCAAAGTGAAACATCATCTGGCTGCGAAACCGTATACCCCGCGCCGGCCATTCCGAACCGTTGGTCGGGGAATTGCCAACCCCGCCGGAGCCGAGCGGTCTCAGGGGGTTGGCGCCGCTTTGGAATCTCCGGAGCCGGCGCTCGCCGTGCGACTCAGCTCAGCAGTGACTCCAAGAAGGCGGTGGGCGTCCGGACTGGCAGCTCCGGTGCCAGGGCGAGCCGGTCGCGGTCCCCCGAGACCAGTACCGACGCGCTCTCTGAGGCCAATGCCACCAGGTAGTCATCGCTTCGCCGCCGTGATCGGCTGATACGGCTATTACCTCGGCACCGGTGGAGTCACCGCGTCTCGAGACGAGCTGCGTGAGCGCTGATCACGTCGGGAGTTCTTGGACACGAACGTGCTCGTCTATGCCCATGACCTGGATGCGGGCGCCAAGCGGTTGGCCGCGATCCAGCTGGCGGAAAGGACGATCGAGGAGGGCACGGCGGCGTTGAGCACCCAGGTGCTCAGTGGGTTCTTTGTCACCGTCACCCGCAACCGGGCGCAACCACTCCCCGTCGGGTGGGCCCGGTCCGGCTGAGGGTGGTGGGCGCGATCCACGCCCTCGAGGTTCGGGACGGCTACTCGGACAGCTGCCGCGCGGGCCGCGCTCTACCGAGGCAACACCGAGCGGGCCGGCGCCTGCGCCGACTTCGTGGCCGAGAACCTCACCCCCCTCCAGGTTCTCAATCCCGCCCCCTATCAGGCCTGCCAGCTGGCCGGCCGGGGCTGAGCCTCACCACTCGGCCAGGGTGCCGTCCGGGTTCCGCCAGGCAGGGTCTGGGAGCCGCCAGCGCCCACTCCTCGATCTGACCGCCTCCTCGTCCACCTCGATCCCGAGCCCAGGGCCGGCCGGGACCGGGAGGTGGCCGTCGACCGGGGTCAAGGGAATTGCGTCGCGCAGGTAGTCGTGCATCTCGCCCCGCTCCAGGCCCGCAAAGCCTCGGTTGTAGTGGATCCCCAGGCTCTGCTCTTGGATCACGACATTTCCGCAGCAGGCGTCGACCTGGAGGCTGGCGGCCAGCGAAATCGGGCCGTTGGGACAGTGCGGCGCCACCGCCACGTCATAGGCTTCCGCCATCCGGGCGATCTTCTCCAGTTCGAAGAGTCCGGTCAGGGAGACGTCGGGCTGGATGACGGCCAGCGCCCGCTGCTCGAGGAGAGGCTTCACCTCCCAGCGGTTGTGGACGCGCTCGCCCGCCGCCAGGGGGATCGTGGTCGAGGCGGCCAGCGAGGCCAGCAGGTCTGAGTGCTCGGGCCGGAGCGGTTCCTCCACCCACATCAGCCCGAATGGCTCCAGTGCCCGCAGCAGCTGCCTCGCCATCGCGCGGTGAACCCGGCCGTGGAAGTCGACCGCGATTCCCAGCTCCGGCCACAGCGCCTGCCGGACCGAGGCCACCCTCGCCACCACCGCCTCCAGCTTGGAGGCACTGTCGAGGACGTGCATCTCGGCGACCGCGTTCATCTTCACGGCGGTGAAGCCCTGCTCCACGCGGGCCCGAGCGTCCTCGACCACGTTCCCAGGGCGGTCGCCTCCCACCCAGGCGTAGAGCCGAACGCGCTCCCGAACCCGCCCTCCGAGCAGCTCGTGGATGGGCGCGCCCAGGGTCCTCGCCCTGACGTCCCAGAGCGGCGTCTCGATCGCCGCCGCCGCAGTCGAGAGGATCGGGCCGCCCCGAAAGAAGCCGCCTCGGTACATCCGCTGCCAGAGGTCCTCGATCCGGGCCGCGTCCTCGCCCCGGACGGTCTCCGCCAGGTCCTCCAGCGCGCCCAGCACGGCCCCCAGCCGGCGGGCCACGATGCTCTCGCCCCAGCCGACCACGCCCTCGTCCGTCTCCAGCCTGACGAAGATCCAGCGCGGTGGGACCGGGAACGCCTCGATCGAGTGGATCCTCATCGCGGGTCCTCGCCGGGAAGGAAGGGGTCGGGCCTGCGGCTGAGCAGGCGACCGCCGTCGACCCGCAACACGGCCCCGGTCATGAAGGAGCTCTCCTCGCAGAGGAGAAATGCGACCACCGCAGCCACCTCCTCCGGACGCCCCATCCGGCCCAGCAGGGTGGGCGCAGCCCGATGCTCGGGCCGGCGGCCGAGCGCTCCCAGCGCCTCCCGCACGCCCTCGCTGGCGATGCAGCCGGCCTGGACGCCGTTGACGCGGATGCCGAGGGGGCCGAGGTCCACGGCGAGTGCGAGGGTTAGGGCCTCGAGGCCACCCTTGCTGCTGGCGTAGGCGACATGGCCGGGCAGTGGCGCCTGGGTCTGGATCGCGAGCAGGTTCACGATCGCGCCCTGGCCCCGAGGCGCCATGTCAGCCGCCGCCAGCCGGCTGAGCAGGAGGGGCCCGGTCACGTTCACCGCCTGCACCCGCTCCCAATCCCCAAGCTGGAGTTCGAGGACCGGCAGCACCGGCTGCTCGAGGGCCGCATTGTTGACGAGGGCGTCAATCCGGCCCCAGCGCTGGACCGT
>JBBSHA010000260.1:0-3002 GCA_038253595.1 Candidatus Dormibacterales bacterium | reverse complement strand
GGCCTGGCTGGAGCCCCGGCGGGCGCAGATCGCGGCCGGCCTGCCGCCGCTCTGAGACCGGGCTGGCCGTCAGGCGGTCGCGGCCTCGGCCTCGGGCTGGGCGCTCTTCTCGGGAATCTCGGCGAGCGCCGGCTGCCGGCCGGACTGGCGGAGCGGCACCTCGCGCAGGAACAGGGTGGCCACCAGCGCCACCGCGACGATCGCCGCCGCGTACAGGAAGATCTCATGCAGGGTCCCGGCCAGCCCGAGCCGCACCGCGCCGATGATCCGGTCGAACGGCGCCCCCGGCGCCTGCTCCAGCACCTGGGCCCGGATCAGCGCCAGGTGGGCGGGATCGAAGAGCGACTGGACACTGCCGCCGGACCCGCCGGCGAAGGCCCGGGCGGCCTGCGGCGGCAGGTGCAGGCCACCGATCTGCTCCTGGATCGATGCGGGCAGCCGCTTGGCCAGGACCGAGCCCAGCACGGCGGTGCCGATGGTGCCGCCCAGGTTGCGCCAGAACTGGATCTGGCTGGTGCCGACCCCCAGGAAGCGCTGGGGGAGGGCGCTCTGGACCACCGTGATGGTCAGCGGGAAGGTCATGCCGATGCCGGCGCCCACGATCACGATGTCGCGCGTCACCACCAGCCGGCTGGTGTGGACACCGACCTGCGCGAGCAGGTACATGCCCGTGATGATGATCGCGCACCCGATGGTGCCCAGGAAGCGGTAGTGCTTGACGCGCGTCATCAGCTGCCCGGTGACGATGCTGAAGCCGATCAGGCCGAGCATCATCGGGGTCAGCAGCTGGCCCGAGTTGGTGGCGCTGACGCCGAGCACGCCCTGGAAGACCAGGGGCACGAACACGATCACGCCGAACATCCCGAAGGCGCTGAAGAAGGCGACGATCACCATCACCGCGAATGCGTTGTTGCGGAAGAGGTGGAAGGGGACGATCGGCTCGGCGACCCGCCGCTCGACCACGAAGAAGGCGACCAGCATGACCACGGCTAGCGCCAGCAAGCCCAGCACGGGCACCGAGGTCCAGTCGTGGTCGCGGGTGATCGAGAGCGCGACCAGCAGGGGGACGACGCCGGCGGCCAGCAGCCCGGAGCCCAGGAAGTCGACCTGCCGCCAGTTGCTCTTGGACCGGACGTAGGGCAGGGCGAGGACGACCAGGGTGACGGCGACGATGCCCACCGGGACGTTGACGTAGAAGACCCAGCGCCAGCCGGGGCCGTCGGTGAGGTAGCCGCCGATCGTGGGCCCCACCACCGAGCTGAGTCCGAACACGCCGCCGAAGAGCCCCTGCATCTTGGCCCGCTGCTGGGGCGGAAAGATGTCGGCCAGGACCGTGAAGACGGTGGCGAACAGGATTCCGCCGAAGGCGCCCTGGATAGCCCGGAACAGCACCAGCTGGACCATGTTCTGGGAGAGCCCGCAGAGCGCCGAGGCGGCCACGAAGCCGATCATCCCGACCAGTGCGAACGGCTTGCGCCCGAACATGTCGCCGAGCTTGCCGGCGATCGGCACGACCACCGTCGAGGAGACCAGGTAGGCCGTTGTGACCCAGGCGTAGTAGTCGAGGCCCTTCAGCTCGGCTACGATGCGGGGCATCGCGGTACCCACGATGGTCTGGTCGAGCGAGGCCAGCAGCAGGGCCATCATGACCCCGGCGGTGGCCAGCACCTTGGTCCGGCGGGACAGAGTGGTCGTCATCGGTCAGCCACCTCCTCTGGGCTCTTTTTCATGTTCATCACCAGGCGCAGGCAGAGGTGCCTGAGCTGGGCCAGCTCCTCGCGGGCGAACCCCACCGTCAACGGCAGCTGGCGGCCCCGGATTCCCTGCCAGAGCATGTCGACCCGGCTCCGCCCCTCCGGACTGAGCCGGGCGAGTACCGAGCGCCGGTCGGAGGGGTCGGGGACGCGCTCCACCAGCCCGTCCCGCTCGAGCAGGTCGATCAGCCCGGTCACGTTGCGCGGGCTCACGTTGAGGACCCCGGCCAGCTCACCCATGGCGACCCCGTCCGGGTGGTGCCTGAGTCGCATGAGGAGCTGGAGCCGGCCCTCGCTGAGACCGTGGGTCTCGGCCATCCGGTCCATGCCCAGGTGAAGCTCCTTGGCCGCCCAGCGCAGGGCGCCGATGGCCTCGAAGGCGGCCGCGTCGGGGGCGCTGACCACCGACGCGCCGATCCGCTCGCGCATCTGAGGCGCGAACAGGAGGCCGTCGGCGTCCGTCTCGAACGTGAGTTTGTCAGAGTGCTTCATAGTGAACTACTGCAATATTACACAATTCAGGGGTTGGCGCCAGGTAATCTTCCAGATCAGGTGTTCCTGGCCATCGGTGAGCTGCTGCTCGACGTCACCATCGCGCCCCAGGGCCCGCTGCGCGCCGACGACGACAACCCGGCCGGCATCTCCATGGCGGGGGGTGGCCAGGCCGCCAACTTCGCGGCCTGGGCCGCTGCCCTGGGCGAGCCGGCGCGGCTGGTCACCCGGATCGGCGCCGACGAGAGCGGGCGCCGGCTGGTCGCCGAGATCGAGGCCGGCGGGGTGGAGGTGCTGGCCGTGGAGGGCGCCGACCCCACCGGGGTGATCGCGGTGATGGTGGGACCGGCCGGGGAGCGGACGCTGGCGACCCAGCGCGGCGCCAGCGTGGGGCTCCGGCCCGAGGACCTGCGCGAGGAGTGGTTTGCCGGCGTCCAGCTGCTCCACCTGCCCGCCTACTCACTGTTCGGGGACCCCTTGGCGCAGGCCTCGCGGCGGGCCGTGGAACTGGCCCGCGCCGAGGGTGCCCTGATCTCGATCGACCTCTCCTCGGCGGCCGGCATCGAGGCGTACGGAGGCGCCCGGCTGGCCACCGATCTGGAGCGGATCCGGCCCGAGCTGCTGTTCGCGACGGAGGCCGAGGCGGCCGCGATCGCCGTCCCGCTGGAGGGCCTGGCCAAGGTGCCGGTGCTGAAGCTGGGCGTCCGCGGCTGCCGCGTGTTCGGGCGCCTGATGGCGGCTCCCCGTGTGGAGGTG
>JBBSHA010000259.1:0-3066 GCA_038253595.1 Candidatus Dormibacterales bacterium | reverse complement strand
GGCCTCGGTCACGGCCCGGCGCTCGACGCTGGTCACCCCCGACGGCACGCAGATCATGATCTCGGGCTTGAACAGCCGCTGCCGGCCCTGGACCCGGGCGATGAAGTAGTGGAGCATGCCCTCGGTGACCACGAAGTCGGCGATCACCCCGTCCCGCATCGGCCGCACCAGCTGGATGGTCTCGGGCGTCCTCCCCACCATCTCGAAGGCCTGCCGGCCCACGGCCAGTATCCGCGTCCCGTCCCGGTTCACCGCCACCAGCGAGGGTTCGTTGACCACGACCCCCTCCCCCTTGACGTAGATCAGCACCGTGGAGGTCCCGAGGTCGATCCCGATCTTTTTAGACAGCACTAGCAGGCTGTTGAAAGAGGAATCGGCGGATCTGCGGCGCCCATGCGGCCCATCTGCGGCGTCACCTTCTGCGCTCCTCGCTCACGCACTCCACAGTGCGCACGCTCCGGTGCTCGGCGGTTCCCAGCACCTGGGACCACCTGGACACCGCGATCCCTCAAACACGAGACCCGGCAGCGACCCAAAGGGACCCATATATGAAGAAGGGGCCGGCCTGCCTCCCCCGTGAAGCGGAGCGCTACTCATACGTCGAGGTGGTCGTCGGCTCCGGCTCCGCGCCGTCGGTGGTGCGGCGCTCGATCTCGGCACCCAGTTCGATCAGCTTGCCCATCATGTCCTGGTAGCCGCGGTCGATGTGCCAGGCGTGCTGAAGCTCGGTCACCCCCTCGGCGCACAGGGCGGCGATCATCAGCGCCGCGCCGGAGCGGATGTCGGGCACGATCACGTCGGTTCCGTGCAGGCGGCTGGGCCCCTTCACGATCGCGTCGCGGCCGTGGACGTTGATCCGGGCTCCCATCCGCATCAGCTCCTGGACGTGCTGGAAGCGGTTCTCGAACAGGTACTCGGAGATCACACTGCCGCCCACGGCCTGAGTCATGAGGGCCATGTACTGGGCCTGGAGGTCGGTTGGGAAGCCGGGGTGGACCCACGTACCCATGTCGATCGGGCGCAGGCTGCTTTCGGGGGAGCGGCCGACGTGGATCGTGGCCTCCCCCACCTCGACCTGGACGCCGGCCTGCTGGAGCTTGAGCAGCAGCTGGGTCAGGTCCTCGGGCGGGCTGCACTCCAGCATCACATCGCCGCCCGTGGCCGCGACCGCGATCGCGTAGGTTCCGGCCTCCAGATAGTCGGGGATCACCTGGTGCTCGGTCCCCGCCAGCTCAGACACCCCCTCGATCACGATCTCGTCTGTCCCGGCTCCGAAGATCTGCGCTCCCATCGACTGCAGGAAGCGGCAGAGATCCTGGACGTGGGGCTCGCGGGCGGCGTTGAAGATCTCGGTCCGGCCGTCGGCCAGAACCGCGGCCAGGACGATGTTCTCGGTGCCGGTGACGGTCGGCAGGTCGAAGATCACCCGGGCCCCCTGGAGCCGATCCGCCCGGGCGATGAACTCGGTCGCGGTCTCGGTGATCTCGGCCCCCATCGCCCGCAGGCCACGGATGTGCTGCTCGACCCGGCGGGCTCCGATCTCGTCCCCACCGGGGCGGGGCAGCCGCGCCTGGCCGGTGCGGGCGATCAGCGCGCCGAGCAGCACGATCGAGGCCCGCATGCGCCGCCCCAGCTCGTCCGGCACGTCGCCCTCCAGGTCGGGATGGTGGAGCCTCAGGCCGCCGTCCGGCAGGCTCTCCGAGGCGCCACCCAGGTGGCCCAGGATCTCGCGCATCAGGGCGGTGTCGGCCACTGCCGGGACGTTGCGCAGGAGCACGGGTTCGCGGGTGAGCACCGCGCCGGCCATGATCGGCAGCGACGCGTTCTTGGAGCCGCTGATGCAGATCCGGCCGGCCAGCGGACGACCGCCGGTCACGTACAGCGTGTGGTCCCGGCGGGCTCCCTGCACGGGGTGAATGGTAGGGATTTGGCTGGGTGCCGCGCGCCGGCGCTGGGCTGGTACGTCCAGTCGCCGGACATCCCGAGACACTCGGCCTCAGTCCGGTGGCGGGTCGGGGTTGGCGTTGGGATTGCCAGGTGGCCAAAGCCTCTCTCGCCCGCTCCAGGGCCTCCCCGCTGCGGGGCAGCAACAACCTAGGTTTTTGAATAGGGGCTCGCCTCGATGCCAGCCGGCCTGGCCTCCAGCGCAAGCCGGCCACCGATCTCGGCCACTGACAACGCGATCGCTCGCGCCTCCGAACGCCGGGCCCGGGCTAGGAGCGGCCTCGGCGAATCCGGGCCAGCCGGAGGCGAGCCTCCGCCGTCTCCAGCTCCTGCGTCATCTGCACCTGCTCGGCCGGCGTCAGCTCGCCGCTGAGCCGCTCCTGGACGCGCTGCCGGGCGGCCTCGGCCGACTCCTCGCTGATGTCCTCGGTCCGCTCGGCCACGTCGGCCAGCACCGTGACCCGGTCGGGCAGCACCTCGAGGAAGCCGCCGCCGACGAACAGCTCGGTCTCCTCGGCGCCGTTCCGGATCAGCAGCGGACCGGGCCGGAGGGTGGTGAGCAGGGGCGCGTGCCGGGGCAGGATGCCCAGCTCACCGTCGGCACCGATGCAGGTCAGGAAGGGACGCCCGCCGCCGTCTACATCGCCGTCGAAAAGCGACCTCTCGACGCTGACCACGCTCAGGTGGACGGGCATCTAGCCCTTGTCCTCCTTGTTCATGCGCTCGCCCTGCTCGCGCGCCTCGTCGATGCTGCCCACCAGGTAGAAAGCCTGCTCGGGAAGGTCGTCGTGCTTGCCCTCGAGGATCTCCTTGAAGCCGCGGACCGTCTCCTTGACGGGCACGAAGCGACCCTCCTTGCCGGTGAAGCGCTGGGCCACGAAGAAGGGCTGGGAGAGGAAGCGCTGGATCTTGCGCGCCCGGTAGACCGTCTGCTTGTCGTCCTCCGAGAGCTCCTCCATGCCGAGGATCGCGATGATGTCCTGCAGCTCCTTGTAGCGCTGCATGGTCCGCTTGACGCCCTGGGCGGCGTCGTAGTGCTCCTGGCCGACGGCCCGCGGCTCCAGGAAGCGGGAGGTCGACTCCAGCGGGTCCACCGCCGGGTAGATGCCGATGTCGGTCAGG
>JBBSHA010000258.1:0-3122 GCA_038253595.1 Candidatus Dormibacterales bacterium | reverse complement strand
TCGCCTACAAGCCGTTCGAGTCTCTCCAGTTCGTGCCCCTGGCCGTCCAGACCGTCGTCTACCCGCTGCTCGGCGTCTACCACCGCCAGGCGTCGGACCGGCTGGGGCCCGCCTACGCCCGCTTCTTCAAGATCCTGGTCCTGCTCGGCTGGCCGCTCACGGTCGGCACCTTCGTACTGGTCCACCCGATCGGACGCCTCTTCCGGCTGTTCCCCGAGTCCGAGCCGTCGCTCCGCATCCTGGCCCTGGCCATCGTCTTCCTCTTCGTCAACTCGGCTTTCACGGCCATGCTCTACGCCATCGACCGCCAGGACCTCTTCGCCTGGGCGACCGGGATCGCGGTCGCCGTCAACGTCGGCCTCAACCTGGCCCTCATCCCCAGCTTCGGCTACCTGGCGGCCAGCGCCAACACCGTGGTCACCGAGGCCGCCTTCGCGGTCGCCGGCTGCTGGTTCGTGGGCCGCCGCCACCCCCTGGCCTGGTTCCGGGTCAGCCGCCGCATCCTACTCGCCGGGCTGTTCATGGGCTTGGTTCTGGTGCCGCTGGCGGCGCGTTCGATCCTGGTCGCCGCCCCCACCGGAGCGGCTGCCTACGGTCTGGCGATCTTGTTGCTGCGGGCCGTCGACCGCGAGGAGGTGGCGCTGTTCACGGCCGGCCTGCGCCGCCGGTGAGGGGGATCCTGGCCCCCGGCTGGAGGCAGCCGGCGGCGTCCCTGGACCCGTTCGTGAGCGGCCTCCGCCGGCGCGGGATCGAGGCCGGCTGGAGCTGCTGCCCGGGCTGGGCACCGGCTAGATTCTCCTGATGCGAGAGACGCGGCTGCGTGCCAACGGGCTCGACTTCAGGGCGCTGGAGGCCGGTCCCCGGGAGGGGCCGCCCGTGCTCCTCCTGCACGGCTTCCCGGAGGGTGCGGAGTCGTGGACCACCCAGCTCGAGGCGCTCGGCGCCGACGGCTTCCACGTGCTCGCGCCCGATCTTCGCGGCTACGGCGGCAGCGACTGCCCGGAGGGTGTCGAAGCCTACGCGCTGGCCCACCTCAACGCCGACGTGGAGGGCCTGGTCAACGCGCTCGGGCATCGCCGCTGCCACCTCGCCGGCCACGACTGGGGGGCGATCATCGGCTGGTCGTTCGTGAGCCGCCACCCGGGGCGAGTTCAGACCTGGAGCGCGCTCTCGGTCCCGCACCCGGCGGCGTTCCGGAAAGCCCTGGAGCAGGACCCGGAGCAGGCGATCAGGTCGGCCTACATCGGGCTCTTCCGGACCCCGGTCAAGGCCGAGGCGGTGCTCGCCGAGAACGGCCTCGAGCGCGTCCGCCAGATGTTCCGCGGCGGCCCCAACCCGGAGGCGGTGCCGGAGTCGGTGGTGGCCCGCTACCTGGGCGACCTCGCCCGGCCCGGCCGCCTGAGCGCCGCCCTCAACTACTACCGCGCCAATCTCAGCGGCGAGGCCCAGAAGGCGTATCCGCCGGCCCCCCACCCGATCTCCACACCGACCCAGATGATCTGGGGCGACGGCGACCCCGCGCTGGGCCGGCGCGGGATCGAGCTGACGGAGGCGGAGGTGGGCGGCGAGTACCGGCTGGGGGTGCTGGAGGGCGCCGGCCACTGGCTTCAATTCGACCGCCCGGCCGAGGTCTCCGCCCTGCTCGCCGACTGGATGAGCTCCCACGAGATGTGGTTCGACCGCGGCCTCACCGACGAGCGAATTGCAGCTTCCTTTCCATGACCCGAATTAGGGAGTCGTTCAGGGCCGCAGGGCATGACCTGACGCCCGGTCACCGAAGCCCGATCGAGCGAAGAGGGGCACGAAGACGTCCGCCAAGAGCACCACCGTGATCGCCAAGGCGTCCAAGGGATTCACGGACGAGGAACGACTCGCGGTGAGGGAGCGCGTCCAAGAGCTGAAGGCGGCCGCGCGCCGCGGCCCTGGCGCGGGCAAGGCGGGCGGGGAAAGCGCCGTGCTCGCGAAATCGCCGCGATGCCGGCACCGGATCGCGCCATGGGCGAGCGGCTCCATGCCGTCATCAAAGCCAGCGCGCCAGTCCTCTCGCCGAGACACTGGTATGGGATGCCGGCGTATGCCAAGGACGGCAAGGTCGTCTGCTTCTTGCAGAGCGCGCAGAAGCTCAACACGAGGTACGCGACGTTCGGCTTCAGCGACGCGGCGAACTCGACGAAGGCGCCATGTGGCCGACCGCCCTCGCGCTGAAGGAGTTGACTGCCGCCGCCGAGGCGGAGATCGGCGCGCTCGTGCAGAAGGCGGTGTGCTGAGGACTCTCCACCCGGCGTATCGCGTCGCGGACCCAGCAGCCTCCCTGGACTTCTACTCGGCACTCGGGTATGACAAGGTCGGTCGCCTTGACGTCTGGGATGGCGCAAGTCTGACCGTGCTCAAGTTCCCCGGCGAGGAGGTGGTCACGCTCGAACTGGTGCACCGGCCGACCGACGGACCGGTGGACATCGGCACCGGGTTCAGCCACCTCGTCGTCCAAGTCGACAGCCTCAGCACGATCATGGATGCTCTGTCGAAAGCAGGGCTGAGGCCCGGCCGGGTGGAACACTCCGGCGGGCCGGGCGGCCCCCAAACCTCATGGCTGACCGACCCCGACGGCTACCGGATTGAGTTGGTGCAATGGCCATCTGGGCATGCCGACGGGATCATCGCTGCAGACTTTGGCTAGACCGCCAACGAGCTCGCGATAGGCCGTGCGGGCGATCGCGGCTAAGATGGGCGGACGATGTTCCCGCCCTCGGAACGGCGCAACAGCCTCCGGCGTCTGGACGACATTCTGGAGGCGCTCGAGCAGCTCAACCTGAGAGAGCAGACCGAGCTGCCGGAGGCGCTCGAGCGGCGGCTGCTAGAGCTGGGCCTGGAGAAGGTCCGGGACGTCTCCATCCCCCACCTGATCGAGAAGGTGTGGGCGATCCAGCAGCCATTCCTGATCACGGTCGTCACCGAGCGCCGCCGGCGCCGCCGGCGCAAGACCGACGTCGACGTGCTCGCCACCTCCGGTTGAGCCGGGCGGTGCGCCAGGTCGGGGCATCGGGGTCGCGCCGGAGCGGGCGCCGGCGCGGCGTCTCCGGGCTGGGCCTGGTGCTCGTGATCCTCGGCCTGCTCGCCCTGGC
>JBBSHA010000257.1:0-3143 GCA_038253595.1 Candidatus Dormibacterales bacterium | reverse complement strand
CGGCTGGGAGGCGGCATACATGCCTCGCTGTGTCCCCAGATATATTTCCGCGGGTTCCGAAGCGACGGTCAGGGCGAGAACAGCGGGCTCGCGACCCGACCCGACCGGCAGGGGAACCCGATGCCAGTGCTCGCCCTCCGCATCGCTCACGAAAATCCCAATCCCACCGGCGATGAAAGCGAGCCCGTCCGGCGTCCGCCCCAGCTTGTCGAGGAAGACACCGTGCAGCGCCACCGGCGTCCAGGAGTCTCCGAGGCCGGTCTCGGCCAGTGGCGACACGCCTCTCGGAGCCAACCCGAACGCCAGACCGGGCACCAGGGCGACGCCCAGGCCGGCGGCCATACGGCGCCATGGCCGGAACGGCGAGCGCCATGATCGAGAGGGGAAGGCCAGGTGGCGGTAGTGCCAGGCGTGCCAGGTGGTGGGTACCGCGGCCCAGACGGAGCTGAGCAGATGGGCGTTGGCGAGCCGGGTTCTCACGTCCTGTGGCCATCCCGGGAGAAGGAGCGCGCCGGTGAGATACACGGCGGCGTACAGCACCACGAGGCTCCAGGACACCCAGCGGTGCCAGAGGACGGCAGGCGGTATCCCGGTGACACGCCGGCGCAGCCCCAGCCTGGCGAGCTTGGCGCCGATGAACACCAGGGAAGCCAGGCCCACATACAGGTGGACGCTGTCGACCACGGCGAGACGAACCGGCGCCGGCAGCCCGGCCCGGACGGCCAGGTAGCCCAGTGTCGTGGCCCAGGCGGCGCTGATCAGCAACACCAGAGAGAGCCCGAGCGATGGTACGAGAAGCCGCCGCACGGCGCTCACTCGGGCGCCGGCCCCATCGCGATCACAAGCTTCCACCACCTACGTGCTCCGCTGCCCCTTCTGGTAGAGGAGCACTGCGCCCCAAGCCGTCAGGATTCCGCTCCAGAAGAGCAGCCCGTGCTGGATCCAGTGGGCGAGGTCGCTCTGGTCTGCCAGCCCCTCGAAGGGGAATTGAGCGGTCAGCGCCAGGACGATGCCGGCGGCGATAAGGGCCACCGGTTTCACTGTCATGTGTCTGCTCATGCCGCCGGGACCGTGGCTGACTCCGCCATCCTGCGGCCGAGCCACGAGACGCGGGTGGGGACAGCGGGGAAAACGAAGCGGGGGAGACCCGAGTTGGTCACGACCGGAAATGCCGGTGGGCAGCTCCGGTGCACCGCCACGATCGCCCGCTAGCCCACCCGGTCAAGCTGCCGTAGCAGCTCGCGAAGTCCGTCCTCTGAGATCGCGCCGAGGTGAACCTTGAGGAGCTTCCCGCTCGCGTCGTAGAAGGCCGTGATGGGCAATCCCTGTCCCCCCAGCGCGTCGTGCAGCCCGCTCGCCTGGGTGCCTCCCACATCCCGGGCCAGGGGCCAGCTCGCGATGTGCTCCTCCCGGGCGAAGGCAGGGCCGTCTCCGGTCTCCAGCGAGTTGACCCCCGCGAACGCGACGGCGCCCCCGAGGCCGGCCTGAACGTGCAGGAATCCAGGCAACTCGCCCCGGCAGGCGGTGCACCAGGACGCGAAGAAGTTCAGCACCAGCGGCTTGCCGGCAAAGTCGTCGAGGCGGACGTGGCCGGCCCCGATCAGGGCGGGAAGGTCGAAACGGGCAGGGTCGGCTGAGGTCTTCGCGCCGGCCTTCGGGGAGCCATCGCCGCCTCCGCCGGTGCGCAGGAGAATGACTGCGGTGGCGGCGACGGCAAGGATCACCACCGCCAGGATGGCCAGGCGTCCAGGGCCGCGGCGACCCGGCAGCGGGGCGTCACCGCCGTCCGTGGGCGCGCCCACGCCGGTCAGCCGCCCGCCTCCCCGCATGAGGTGGCGAGGATCGACAGAAGAAGGCTCCATGCCGTGGCGCGCGGAAGGGCCGTCACCGCCCTATACGCTCATACGGAACGGCAGATCCAGGGCGGTCCTCAAGGTCTGGGTCCACATTGGCCACAGTGTACTAGGAAAGGGTAGTAGAGTTATGATCCGCGGATGAATTCACCGGGTGCCCAACGGCCCCTCCCTCAGGTGGTCAACATGCGCAAGCCCCTGGACAAAGCCCTGGCCCTTCTCGGACCCCTGGAGGGCCGGATCATGCGGGAGGTCTGGACCGGCGGAGTCCCCCCGCTCTTCGTGGTCCGCGACATGCATGCTCGCATGGCGGACCTGGCCTACACGACCGTTATGACCACTCTTGGCCGTCTCGCCCAGAAGGGGTTGCTTCAGAGCGCGCACCTCAGAGGGCAGCGCGCCTACGGATATGCCTCGAAGGGAAGCCCCGAGGACTTCGTGGTCGCCAGCAGCCGTCGGGCCGTAGCCGGCGTGATCGATCGCTATGGGGAGGTCGCGCTGACGGCATTTGCGGCCAGCCTTGAGGCCCTGAGCCCGACGCAGCGCGAACGGCTGCGTAAGCAGGCCTGATGGTGAAGCGGCGGATCGGCCTGGTCGCGGCGGTCGCTCGGTTGCTGGGGACCCTCTCAATGTACCGCGGCGCCATCGACGTCGTCTGACCAGGCGGCAGACAGGCTTCTCACTCCTGCCGCTCACTGGGGGCCTCTTCCGCTCATCGCCGGTGGTGGCATGGCCGCGCTACCCCACCCCCCCTGGGGTGGTCTAGCCGCTACACTCAGGAGATGATCCCAGCCCACAAACGCAACACCATGCTTCGCCTCAAGACCGTTAGGGGCCATGTGGCCGGCCTCATTGACATGGTCGATGCGGAGGTGTACTGCCCGGACCTGATGAAGCAGGTGGCAGCCCTCCAGGCCTCGCTGGAGAAGGTCAATCGCATCCTTCTCCAGAACCACCTCGAGACCTGTGTCACCGAGGCCATCCAGTCGGGGGGCGGCCAGGACAAGATCGACGAGTTGATTGACGCCCTCCGCTACAACGGCGGCCTCACCGATTTCCGGGAGCGTGCCGATCCACTGCCCCACCCGGTGGCGACCGGTGACGATGATCACACGACCGCCGGCTCCGAGGTGGGGGCGCTCCGGCTGGCGACCGCGGCCAGGCGGACGCGAATTTCGGGCACCACCCGGACCGCCACCGGTGAGGGGAAACGGCGATGACCGTTGGGGCCAGCATTCCCACACGGCGTGAGCTCGAGATCGAGGGGATGACCTGCGCCTCCTGCGTGCG
>JBBSHA010000256.1:0-3170 GCA_038253595.1 Candidatus Dormibacterales bacterium | reverse complement strand
GTGATTGGTGTCACCGGGTCGGCAACCAGGAGCTCCGCCGGCGTTTCGAGGTGGCGGATCCGGCCGCGCCCCGCCGGGCGGCATCGCCGGTGGCAGAGCCCCTGCCGGTCTGACCCAGGGTCGCGTGACCGCCCCCTACCCCGTCTATCTCGATCTGGAGAACCGGCCCTGTGCCGTCCTGGGGGGCGACGAGATGGCGCGCGACAAGGCCCTCGGTCTGCTTCGGGCCGGGGCCAGGGTCACCGTCATCGCCGCCGACCTCTGTGCCGGCCTGGCGGACCGGGTGGAGGCGGAAGAGGTGGCCTGGGAGCGGCGAGCCCCGCGCGGCAGCGACGTCGGTGGGGGCTGGAGGCTGGTCATCGATGCCAGCGGCGACCCGGATATCAATCAGGAGGCCTGGACGGAGGCAGAACGGCTCGGCGTTCTCCTCAACGTCGTCGATCGTCCGGCGCAGTGCCACTTCATAGCCCCGGCGGTGGTGCGCCGTGGGCCGCTCCAGATCGCCATCTCCACATCGGGTGAGAGCCCCTACCTCGCCGCCGCCCTGAGAGCCCGGCTGGAGCGCCTGGTCGGGGAGGAGTGGGGTTCCTTCGTCAGTCTGGCCGGGCGGGTACGGCGGCGCCTTCGCGGCGACGGCGTTGCCATCGAGCAGCAGACCGCGGTGTACGCTCGGCTGCTGCGATCGGATGTCCGCGCCCTGCTCCGCCAGGGCGACACCGATGCTGCCGAACGCGCCGCCACCGCCATCGCCGCCGGCGCCGGGTCCACGCCACCGGGCAGGGTCACGCTGGTCGGCGCCGGTCCCGGTGCCCCGGGGCTACTGACGCTGGCCGGTTCGGAGCTGCTGGCCGGCGCCGACATGGTCTTCCACGATGCGCTGGTGGACCCTGGGACTCTTGCCCTCTGTGGTCCGGGTGCGGAGCTGGTGGACGTCGGCAAGCGGGGCGGCAGGAAGAATCCGGACCAGGGAGAGATCACAGCCAGGATGGCCCGGGCCGCCCGTGAGGGGCTCGACGTGGTGCGCCTCAAGGGCGGCGATCCATTCATCTTCGGCCGCGGCGGCGAGGAGGTCGCCGGCCTGGTCGCCGCCGGCATCGATGTGGCCGTGGTTCCCGGGGTGAGCTCGGCGTCCGCCGCCCCGACCGTCGCCGGGATCCCGCTGACGCTTCGCGGGGTGGCGTCCTCGGTTGCCTTCACCACCGGTCACGAGGGCGGCGCCGGAGACCCCTCACGGCTGGGGTCGATCGCCAGGGCGGTCGACACCCTGGTGATCCTCATGCCGCTGGCCGGCCTCGACGGCCTGACCGCCCAGCTTCGCCAAGCGCTGAGGGACGACCATCCGGTGGCCCTGGTCTGCGGGGCCACGCTGCGCAACCAGCACGTGCTCCGCTCGACCCTCGGCGAACTGGTGGCGGCGGCTCAGCAGGCACCGGTCTTTCCCCCGGCGATCCTCATCGTCGGCCGGGTCGTGGCGGCGGCACGGGCCCAGGGGATTCGCAGCCGGCTCCCCTTCTGAGGCTGAGGGCCGGGGCGCCACCGGATCAGGGTACGGCGGCGGGCTCCTCGCCCCTCACCCGGATGCGGGACTGGATCATGTGGAAGAGCAGTATCAGCTCGGTGATGGCCAGGGGCTCGCTGCGGGCGTCCCCGTTGATCACCCCCAGCGACTCGGGAAGATCCTGCGCCACCCCAAGGCTCTTCCAGATGTGCCGCTCGACGGCCTGGCTGCGGGCCCGGTCGGCCTGCCCGTGCACGTGGAGGGCGTCGACCGGCTTGTTGTCGTCGTCACGGGCCAGCTTGAGATGGAGGGCCTCGCTGGCGTCGTCGTTGAGAATCTTCGACAGGTCGGGATGGGGGATGGTGGGCCTGAGCAGGAGGGTCGCGCTCAGCGGTCCCTCCTCGGGGCCACCCTCGACGGGGGCGAAACGCACCACGATGTCGGCGGTGGCCCGTTGCGGCCGGATGAAGGCCGCGGCATCGGACTCCCGGTGCTCCAGCTCGGCGATCACCTGCTCGGGGGTGTAGCCGCGCTTCTTGCTGTCCCTGCGGATCTTCCATTCCCGGCGAAGCTCCTCGGCGGGGTCCAGGTAGACGGTGATGTCGAAGCACTCCCGGGCCAGTTCGGTGTGCAGCGGCAGCAGGCCCTCGATGATGATGAACTCCCGGGGCTCGATCAGCTCCGGACGCCCGAAGGTCCCGGTTTTGTGGTCGTAGACGGGTTTGAGGATGGACCGGCCCGTGCTGAGCAGCTGCAGGTGCTGCTCCATGATGTCGATGTAATTGCAATCGGGATGCAGGGGCGTGAACGGAAGCGCCTTCCGCTCCTCGCGGTCGTACCGGTGATAGTCGTCGACACAGACGCTGGTGACCCGGTCGGAGCCCAGGGTCCGCACCAGGCCGGCGGTCAGGGTGGTCTTGCCGGCAGCGCTGTCACCGGCGACGGCGAGCATGACAGGTCGCTTCTTGTTGGGGTCGGCGGCCGCCTTGGCCCGCTCTATCGCCATGGTCTTCTCAGGCATTGGGGACGGTGAGTGTACAGACAGCCAGGCCGGTCGCGTTGGGGCGCCCCGCTAACCCCCCGTGAGCACGGCGCGCAGGGCCAGCAGCGCGGCAGCCAGGGCGCCGGCGCCGAGCACCAACCGCTCCCGCTCGGGCGGCCCGGCGGCGGCCAGGCGGGTCGCCAGAGGCAGGGCGAGGAGGACCGCCGCGCCATAGACCCAGTGCAGGCCGTTTCGGGGCGGCCGGCCGCCTGCCACCAGCAGCAGCCCGATCAACGCCTGCAGGCCCACGGCGACCTCGCAACAGCGTAGGTAGACGCGCCAGACGGCCCGGCGGCCCGCGGGCGAAGTGAGGGGGGCGGCCAGCGCCGCCACGGCGAGGACGACCAGCAGCGACAGGCCCAGCCGCTGGTGAAATCCCGACAGGACCGTCATCGCAGCACCACCAGCAAACCGCTCTGGCGCAGCCGGCGGTACGGCGTGGCCGCCGGTCCCCAGGCCGCGGCGGCGGCCTCCGGGACCAGGAGCCCAAGGTGGCGGCGGAAGCGCCGCTGCCATTCGGGGCCGTCGGCCGGCCGCCCCAGATCCATCGCCTCACCATCGACGATGGCGCCGTGTTCGGCGTCGACGGCCGTGGCCAGGCTGTCCACGAGCTCCCAGAGCTCGGCCTCG
>JBBSHA010000255.1:0-3276 GCA_038253595.1 Candidatus Dormibacterales bacterium | reverse complement strand
TCGAGGAGCGCCGCCAGCGCCATGTCACCCGAGATCCCGGAGGGGCAGTCGAAGTAGGCCAGGCGGCTCATCGGGCCCGGCTCACCTCGACCCCGAAGTTGCGGAACTCACCCTCCAGCGGGGGGCGCTTATGCACCCGCACGGTCGCCCGCTCCACCCGCTCCAGCGTCAGCAGGCGGCGGGCGACGCGGTCGGCGACCGCCTCCAGGAGGTGGCAGGGTTCGCCCTCGATCACCTCCCGCACCAGCTCGTAGGCCCGGACGTAGTTGATGGTGTCCTCCAGCCGGTCGCTGCTCCCGGCCGCGGTGAGGTCTCCGGCCAGCTCGACGTCCACCGTGAAGCGCGCGCCCAGTTCGCGCTCGGCCGGAAAGACGCCGTGGCGGCCGAAAAAGGCCATGCCCTGCATCAGGATTCGGTCCACGGCGTAATTGTGGCGGGGTCGCGGGCGGCGGGATGGGGGGTTAGGCTGGAGTCCGATGCCCGAGGAACCGCGATCCCAACCTGAGGCCGCCGCCAAGCCGGCTCCCCGCCCCGACAAGCCCGGAGGTCAGGCGCGTGGCGAGGAGGCGATCCAGGTCAACGACCCCTATGGGGGAGGCGGTGAGCCGCCGGGCGGGGAGCCGGCGGCCGAGGACGACCAGCACCCCACCGGCGGCTGACCGGGCCCGGGTTCCGGCTCAGACCCGCTTGCCAGCGCCTCCCAGGAGGTCGTAGCCGTAGCTGCCGAGGACGCTGCAGAGAATGCCGATGCCGGCCCCGATCGGAACCCAGCCGAACTCGCCCAGCCAGCCGCGCAGGAGCAGGTCGTAGCCGGCCATGGCCAGCACCGCGGCGGCGATCAGCCACATGAGCCGGGCCACTTTGCTAGCTTGACGGGCTGGGGCTGGGCCGGCTCCGGCCGCCCCCACCGCCGGCTCCCCCCGCTCCGCCGGTGAACCCGGCCGCGCCGATGCTGACCGACTGGGCGTCGATGCCGTCCGGGCCGGGCTGGCCGATCACGACCACGGTGGTCCCCGTGGTGAGGTCGGCGGCCGTGCCCGGGCCGGTCTTGGCGATCCGGGCCGCGCCCAGGTTGACCTTCACCGCCTTGCCCGTCGCCCGGTCGGCGACCGTGAGGACGCCGCCCTCGACGGCCGTGATCCGGCCGCTGATCGAGGAGCCCGCGCCGGCGACGGCTGCGCTCGGATCCTGGGAGGCCGCGCCGGCGGCGGGCGCGCTGCGGTCCTTGGCGGCCGCCCCGGTGGCGGCGGCGCCGGCCACGGCGGGCTGGGCGGCCGCCACAGGGTGGGCGACAGCGTACCGCCAGCCGCCGTAGAAGCCGCCCAGGAGGGCGACCGCGACGACCAGGGCGAGGGTCAGGCTTCTCACGTGGGGTACCTCCTGGTCATTCGTATCTGAGCGCTTCGATCGGGTTCAGCGCGGCGGCCCGGTTGGCCGGGTAGATGCCGAAGAAGAGGCCGATCCCGACCGACACCCCGAACGCGAGCAGGACCGAGGGGGTGGAGACGATGGGATTGCCGAGGCTGGAGAGGATCGGGATGTGGGGCACCAGCCAGACCGAGCCGGCCCAGCCGAGCACGATGCCGAAGATGCCGCCGACTCCGGAGAGGAACATCGATTCGATCAGGAACTGAAGCAGGATGTCCGTCCGACGGGCGCCGATCGCCTTGCGGATGCCGATCTCGCGGGTCCGCTCGGTGACGGTGACCAGCATGATGTTCATGATCCCGATCCCGCCCACCACCAGGGCGATGGCGGCGATCGACCCGAGCAGGATCGTCAGCGTGGTCGTGATCGCGCTGTAGCTGGACAGGATGTCCTGCTGGGACTGGGTGGTGAAGTCGGCCTGGGTGGGGTCGCCGATCCGGTGCCGGTCGAGCAGGATCGCCGTGGCCTCGCTCTGGGCGTCGGGGATGCTGCCCGAGCCGGTGGCCTCGATCACGATCTGGTTGATGTTCTTGCCCTTGCCCCCGAGCAGGTAGCTCCAGGCCGAGGTGATCGGCACGATGGCCACGTTGTCCTGGTTGCCGAGGCCCTGCGAGCCCTTGGCGGCGAGCGTGCCCACCACCCGGAACGACTGGCGTTGGATCTTGATCGGCTGCCCGATCGCCGAGCCGGGGTCGCCGCCGAAGAGGTTGTCGATCACGGTCTGCCCCAGCACCACCACCTTGGCGCTGTTGCGGACGTCGTCGGCGGTGAAGAACGATCCTCCCGACATCTCGTAGCTGCGGACCTGGGCGTAGTCCTGCGTCGAGCCGCTCGCCTGTGCGAACCAGTTCTGGTTCTGATAGGTCATGACCCCCGGTGCCCCCGTGACCGGGATGGCGGTCACGACGTGGGGCGCCTGGGACCGGTCGTTGAGCGCATCCACGTCCTGCTGGGTCAGCGTCTGGCCGGAGCCGAAGCCCTGGGACACGCCGCCCGACTTGGCGTTGGATGGGTAGACGTAGATGATATTGGAGCCCAGCGACTGGACCTGGGAGGCGACCTTGGCGGAGGCGCCGTTGCCGACCGCCACCAGCAGCACCACCGCCGCGACGCCGATCATGATCCCCAGCATCGTCAGGCCGGACCGCAGCCGGCTCGAGTTGAGGCCCGCGAACGCCAGGCGGAGCGCCTCGAACAGGTTCACACGCCCACCTCGTGGGCGGCGCCGGCCGGCTGGTCGCTGAGCACCAGACCGTCCCGGAGCCGGATGACGCGCCGCGCGAAGCCCGCGATCTCCTCCTCGTGGGTGATCAGGACCACGGTCCGCCCACCACGGTTGAGGGCCTGGAGCAGCCCCATGATCTCGAGGCTCGAGGCGCTGTCCAGGTTGCCGGTGGGCTCGTCCGCGAGCAGGATCGCCGGTTCCGTGACCAGTGCGCGGGCGATGGCGACCCGCTGCTGCTGGCCGCCCGAGAGCTCACTCGGCTGGTGGCCGGCGCGGGGGGCGAGGCCGACCGAATCGAGCGCGGCCAGCGCCCGCTCGCGGCGGCGCGGGGCCCCGGCGTAGATGAGCGGCATCTCCACGTTGTGGACCGCGCTCGAGCGCGGGATGAGGTTGAAGGACTGGAAGACGAAGCCGATCTTGCGGTTGCGGATCGCCGCCAGCTGGTTGTCGTTCAGCTCCCGGACGTCGACCCCGTCGAGCAGGTAGCGGCCGGCGGTGGGCAGGTCGAGGCAGCCGATGATGTGCATCAGAGTCGATTTGCCAGACCCGGAGGCCCCCATGAAGGCGCCGAACTCCCCCGCCTCCACGTTGAAGTCGAACCCCCAGACGGCGTGGACACCGAC
>JBBSHA010000254.1:0-3313 GCA_038253595.1 Candidatus Dormibacterales bacterium | reverse complement strand
CTGCAGGCGGCCACGAGGACGACAGCGGCAAGTGCACCTGCCACGAGTCGCCAGCCGGTCATGACCGCAGCCCGACGGCGGCCAGCAAGCCTCCCAGGGTCAGCCAGTAGTAGATGACGTATCCGCCGGTGACGAGGAGGAGCAATGCGCCGAGCGGTTCCACGTAGGTCCCCAGACGCCGGATCCCACGAAATGAGGCGTGCTTGACGAGAGCCGCCACCAGGGTCAGCAGGGACAGGACGAACCCCATCCCCAAGGCGTAGAGGACGAATTGGAGCACGGCGGCCGCAGGCCCAGCCGTCACCAGGGAGCTCGCGACCACCGCCAGGAAGACCGGCAGCGTGCACCCCAGCGAACAGGCTCCATAGGCCAGCCCATATGCTGCGTAGCCCCGAACGCCTCCCTGAGTGGCGAACCTTCCCAGTCGACCGCCAACGCGCTGTGCGGCGCCGAGGTAGAGATGGCCACCTGCCAGCATGGCACCGCCGGTCACCACCAGCAGCACCCCGACGCCGAGCCCGATCCATCGGAAGTAGGTGCCCAGTCCCGAGGTCGTCACACTCAGGGCGGCCCCGACCAGCCCGAATAGAAGCACGAAGCTCAGGGTCACAGTGAGGCTGATCTCGAGGCCTCGCAGGAGCCGGCGGGAGATCGGAGGCCGGAGGCCGGATGATTCGTCGCTGCCCAGGTAAAGCCCTAGGTAGGTGGGCAGCAGGGCGAAGCCGCAAGGATTGACGGCTGACACCATGCCTGCCCCGAAGGCGTACCCGAGGGGTATGACCGCGCTGAGGCCGGCAAGGAAGTTGGCCGCAGTGGAGGAGAACGACTCCGCACCGAAGAGTCCCTCGAGCCCAGGCCGATAGAGCAGAGCAGCCACGACCGCGGCGACGAGAGCCACCAGCGCCCCCAGGAATCCCAGAAGCTGCCTCTGCCAATCGGGGCGTCCGGCCCTGGCCAGTCCCAACATCTTTGATCCCGGCTTGCCCGGCTGTCGCAGCCCCAGCCCGGCCTAGGAGGCGGTCAGAGGACGCAGCTTCTCGCGAAGCTGGTTCTCGGTGAGGATGCCGGTGTTCCTATCGACCATCTTCCCGCTGGCGTCGAAGATGACCGTGGTCGGCATGCCCTGGATCTGGTATTTCGTGAGCGGGCTGGCATCGGGGGCATAGGCCGCCGGGTAGCGCATCTTCAATTCCGCGAGCAGGCGCCGCGCGTCCTCATGACTGCCCAGCTGGAGGTAGGGGCCGATGTCCACACCCACGAAGATGACCTTGCCCTGGAACTCGTCGGCCACTTTCTGGAAGCCGGGCATCTCGGCACGGCAGGGAGGACACTGGCCGGCGAAGAAGTTGAGGACGAATGGCTTACCCTGGCGGGTGACGTGCGAGAACTGGCTCTCGTGGCCACCGAGCACGTCTTCGCCCTGGTAGGCGACGATCCGGAAATCGTTCCCGGCTAGAGGTGGCGGACTCGCCGTCCCCGAGGTTGGGTTCGCGCCCGAGCGAACTATCAGGAAGAGGCCAACGATCACGGCCATGGCGGCAAGGGCGATGAGGCCGACTGTCCACGGGCTCCAGGTCTGGCGCCGGGCCCGGCCTCCCTTACCCTTCGCGGTCGGCACGGCCCCGCCCGGGAGCGGGCGAGGCCGGACCCGCGCTGCCGCTGGCGATCGCTGAGCCGGCCGCTTCACCCTTGCCATCCGTTCACCTCGCTCAAGCTGTCAGGGCTGTGGCCCACGCCTTGGAAGGCGCTGACCCCTAACAGCTAGAACACCTGGGCGCCCTTCCGATTCCAGCCATTGGGCAGAGTAGCCCTGCTTGTGAATTGCGAATGTGACCGGGATCACGTTCCGACGGGGCATGACGGCGCGACAACTATCGTACAGTAGTAGCGGGCTGAGCGCGTGTGGGGTTCAGAAAACCCATCAGGCAGCCGCTGGCGTCGCGTAGTATTCGCTAAGCAAGCCACCAAGGCGCTCCCTCTTATTAATTGTGTGCTCCACCGATGTCGGAGCCGGATCCCCGCGAGATGCGGGCGGGCGCAAGCCGCGGCTGCGATGCGGTCGTTCATCGTTGTAGTGCGCGCAGTACTCCCGCAGAACTGACTCCAGGTGGCGTTGAGAAGCGATCAACATCCAGTCCAGGCACTCCCGCCGGCAGCTGCCCACCCATCGCTCCGCGTGTGAATTCGCGCGCGACGCCATCAACGGCGTCAGGATCACTCGTGCGCCGTCCGATTCGAAGACTCTGTCGAAGGTGCCAGGGAACTTCCGATCGTGATCGTGGATCAGAACGCTGAGCTTGATGCCTTCGTCAGCCAGCTGCCAACTCAGATTCCGAGCCTGTTGCGTCACCCAGGCTGAGTTCGGCTCCGGTGTGCAAGCAGCCGCCAGAACGCGGCGGGTGCCGAGATGAACAAACATGAGGACGTAGAGCCGCTTGAAGAAGACGGTGTCGACGCTGAAGAAGTCGGTCGCCACCAAGGTTTCGGCATGCGCCGTCAGGAACTGCATCCAGGTCAGCTGCGATCTCCGGCCGGCTGGTGGCACGTGGGCGCGGCGCAGCACTGAGCGGATGGTGGTGGCTGAGACCGTGTAGCCGACCTTCCACGGCTCGCCTCGGATACGAAAATAGCCCCAGCGCGGGTTCTCGCGTGCCATTCGGAGGATCAGCTGTTGGCACACCTCTGAGTGCGGCGGTCTCCCCCGCCTCGGGCGGTCTCTGTATGCCGCCCATTTCCTGCGCACCATTGCCCGGTGCCAACCGAGCACGGTCTCCGGCTGCACCAGCAGAGCCCTCCAGGCAGACCGCGGCAGCCGATTGCGGAGAGCAGCGAGGACCATCCGATCACCGATCGTCCACCGCACTCGCTTGATTTGTCGCTCGAGAACCTGAACCTGCCGACGGAGGACCAGTACTTCAGCCTCGAGGTCCGCCTGATCGCGTCGGCGCGTCATGATCGCGTCGAGAAGGACGCGCACAAGCGAGTACAGGACTGAATCGAACATGGCGGCGACAGATAGTACAGGGCTTGCCGCGTCCGACGTTCAGCGCGACATTTCTCAACTCGACGGACTTTCTGAACCCCACACCTCCCTTTGGGGCAACCTCGACTGATTGGCCGCGGCGATCAGGCCAAGGACCGTCCCGTAGAAGAAGGTGTGGGCCAGGAACTGTACGACCGGGTTGGCCATGCCGAACCATGGAAACAGGCTCCTCGCTGTTTCAAGTGGGTAAGCCGAAACTGAGCTTGCCGGCGGTCATGTAGATCATGGCGATGTAGTGCTTGTCGGTTCTGTAGCCGCGAGCGCGCCGCT
>JBBSHA010000253.1:0-3361 GCA_038253595.1 Candidatus Dormibacterales bacterium | reverse complement strand
TTGGAGCCTGGCATTCGACCTCAAGATCATCCTGATCACGGTGGCCCGGGTCTGGACGCACAAGAACGCGTATTAGCCCGCTAGTGCCATGACACCGGGCGGGGAGCCGGTCCACGTCCACCTGAAGTCGCGTCATTCCCAGGTCCCGGTGCTGTGGGAGGACCTGGTCCGGGAAACGCCACCGCTCAACCCGGACACCCCGCTGGAGCGCGCCGAGTACGTAGCGGTGGACATCGAGACCACGGGCAACACGCCCTTCCTGGTCCTCGAGATCGGGGCGGAGCGCTTTGACCTGCGCCGGTCGCTGTCGCTGTTCGACACGCTGGTCGACTGCCGGGCGCCGATCAACAGCTACGCCCGCCGGCGCCACCTGATCCACCGGGAGATGCTGGTGGGGGCGCCCGAGTTCGCCGACGCCCGCCGCGCCTTCCTCGGCTTCGCCCGGGGTACGGTCCTGGTCGAGCACAGCCACGACGCCTTCGACACCTACCTGATCGGGCGCGGGCTCAAGGAGCCGCTGGACCACCCCATCGTCGACACCTCGGCCCTGGCCCGGATGGTGCTCGACCTGCCCGCCGGCCAGACCCCCGGCCTGGCCCGGGTGGTCGAGGAGCTGGGCATCGACGCCAACCCGGCGCACGCGGCGCTGGGGGACGCCCAGGCCACGGCCGCCGTCTTCCGCGAGCTGATGAAGCGGGCCCGGGAGCGGTTCGGCTGGAGCACGCTGGCCGACGTCCTGGCGGTGCTGGTCCGCCCGGAGATCGACCGCTCCGCGCTGGAGGGGGCCCGCCGGCCGCCGCCGCAGCGGCCCGGGCCGGCCGCCGGGCCCCCCGCCGCCGGGGGTGCGGCCGCCGCTCCCGCCTCGCCCTCGGCCCGCCGCCGGCGCCGCCGGCGCCTGAGCCGGGACCGATCGCAGGACTCGGGGCCGCAACCGCCCGGGCCGGCCTGACGGTCAGGCGCCCGGGGGCTGACTCAGCGCGCGGCCGGCGCCGTGTCCCTCAGGAGTCGTGCCGCTCAGCCAGCCGCTCCGGCTCCGGAGCCGCCGGCTCCGCGCCCCGGGGCGGGTCGAGGGCGAGGGCCCTCACCAGAGCGGTGAGGCGCCGCTCCAGGCGGCGGACGCTGCGGTTCAGGGCCATCACCAGGTAGCCGAGGCCGATCATGCCGGCGATGATCACGAGGTCCAGGAGCCGGGCCACCGCCAGCGGCGCCACGATGCCCCGCATCTGGGCTGCGAAGAGGCTGACCAGGATCACGGCCAGCCAGATGGCGCACCAGACCGCGAACTCGTACGCGGCCAGCTCGCCCCGCCGGAACGCGTTGTAGGAGTAGAAGAGCATGAGCGCCCCGGCGGCGATCGCCAGGAGCTGGATGCCGGTCATTGGTGGCCCACGGTCCAGCGCAGCATGTCGGCGAAGACCCGAGCCCCGTCCGCAATCGAGGTCCCCTTGTAACGATCGTGGTAGACGGTCTCGATCTCCACCTCCGCCACGCGCAGCCGGGCCCGGGCGGCGTTCACCAGCATCTCGGTCTCCACCGAGTAGCCGGTCGCCTCCCACTGCAGCCGCTGAAAGGCGGTGGCGGTGAAGGCGCGCAGGCCGCACTGCGTGTCCGTGAAGCGCCTGCCGAAGAACAGGCCGAAGACCTTGGAGAGGCCGAGGTTGCCGAGCCGCATCAGGGCCGGCATCGAGCCCTGGAAGGGGCGGTACCCGATCGCCAGGTCGGCCGCCCCGGACTCGACCGTGCGGACCAGCTTGAGCACGTCGGAGGCCAGGTGTTGTCCGTCCGCGTCCATCACCGCGATGACGCCGCAGCCGCGGCCGGCGACGAACTCGCAGCCTGTGAGCAGGGCGGCCCCCTTGCCGAGGTTGAGCGGGTGCCGGATGACGGCCGCCCCGGCCCGGCGGGCCGCCTCCGCCGTGGTGTCGGAGGAGCCGTCGTCCACCACCACGATCAGGGTGGCGGGCGTGGACCCAAGCACACTGCGCAGGTCCTCGATCACCGCCTTGATTCGGAGTTCCTCGTCACGGGCCGGGACCACGATCCCGAGGGCGGGGCGGAGGCTCGGAGCGGACGTTGCCGGTTGCCCTGCCATGCCCTCGATATGCTACGGCTGAAGGCGGCAGGGCGCCGCGGCCGGCGCGGTCGCCAGGATCTCGAGCCTCAGGCGAAGAGCGTCATCTGGAGATCGGGTTCGGGGTGGACCAGGCCGGAGAGCCCGACCCCGATCAGGCGGACGGGGCGGGACTCGATGTGCGACTTCTCGAGGGCGCCGCGGGCGGCGCGGAAGATGGCCTCGGGATCGTCGGTGGCGCTGGTCCGGCTGACCTGGCGGCTGACCAGCCGGAAGTCCGGCAGCTTGAGCTTGACGTAGACGGTCCGGGCCCGGACCCCCTCGGCGGCGAGGCGCTCGCTCACCCGTCCCACCAGCTCGCGCAGCGCCTCCTCCAGCACCTCCCGGTCGGTGACGTCGCGCTCGAACGTGGTCTCGGCGCTGATCGTCTTGGCGGGCCGGCTGCCGTCGACCGGGGAGCGGTCGCGGCCCTGTGCCAGCCGCTGGAGCACGGCCCCCCCGGCGCCGAGGGCCTGGACCAGGCGCTGCGTCTCGTGCCCGGCCAGGTCGCCGACCGTGCGCAGGCCCATCAGGTGCAGGCGCTCCTCGGTCTTCGGCCCCAGGCCGGGGATGACGCCGACCTGGAGGGGGGCCAGGAAGTCGGCCTCAGTGCCGGGCTGGACCAGGACCATCGCGTCCGGCTTGCGGCTGGCGCCGGCGACCTTGGCCACCAGCTTGCTGGTTGCCACCCCGACGCTGGCGACCAGTCCCACCTCGGTGTGGATCATGTACTTGACCCGGCGGCCGACCTCCTCGGGGCTGGAGGTGCCGTGGCGGGTGCGGGCGGTCACGTCCAGGTAGGCCTCGTCCAGGGAGACCCCCTCGATCCGCTCCGGCGCGGCGAAGCGGCGGAAGATGGCGTGCACCATCCGGCTCGCCTCCCGGTAGCGGGGGCCGTCGGGCGGGATCACGACCAGCTCGGGGCAGCGGTCCTGGGCCTCGTGGAGGGGCATGGCGGAGCGAACGCCGTGGCTGCGCGCCTCGTAGGAGGCTCCCATCACCACCGCCCGCCGGGAGCGGCCGGCGACGGCGATGGCGCGGCCCTTCAGCCGGGGATCGTCCCGCTGGTGCACCGACGTGTAGAACGCGTCCAGGTCCACGTGCAGGATGGTCCTGGGCCAGGGCTCGCCCCGTGCCATGATGGCCGCAGTTTGCCACAAGCGCTTGTGGTTGACCCGGTTGGGGTGCCCATCGGGTTGCCGGTGCGGGCCGGCCCGGTCCTGAGTGGGGCCGGCCCGACGCCCGCCGGCT
>JBBSHA010000252.1:0-3383 GCA_038253595.1 Candidatus Dormibacterales bacterium | reverse complement strand
CGCCCATCGCCAGCAGCGAGGCGGCGTGCTGGTCCACGGCTGCGAAGCCGATCGGGATCGGGTCCTCGCCACGGCGGCCGTTGAGGGTGGCGAGCCCGCTGATGGCCTGGATCAGGAGGTCCTGGCCGGGGAGGTCACGATACGGCCCGTCGGCACCGTAGCCGGAGGCCGAGGCATAGATGATGTCGGCCCGTAACCGCCTCGCATCCTCGAAACCGAGGCCGAGCCGCTCCATGACGCCGGGGCGGTAGTTGTGGACCACCACGTCGGAGGAGGCGATCAGGCGGCGGGCGGCCTCCCGGCCGCGCTCGCTCTTGAGGTCCAGCGCTAGTGAGCGGAGGTTCCGGTTGGCCAGCATGAAGAACGCCGAGACGCCGCCGGGGAATGTCTCCGCTCCAGCCCACTGCCGCTCCCAGGCACCGGTCCCGGGCGTCTCGACCTTGACGACGTCGGCGCCGAGGTCGGCCAGCAGCTGGACGCCGGCCGGGCCGAGCAGGAACTGGGTGAAGGCGGCGATCCGCACCCGCTCCAGAGTCCGCAGCGGCGCCACCTAGACCAGCTGCATCAGATGTGTCGCCACCGCGACGAGATTGCCTTTCTGGTTACGGACCTCGATCGTCCCCACCGTCCGCTGCTTGTCGCGGTCGATTGAGGTGATCTGGTAGTCGACCGTGATGGTGTCCCCGAAGTAGACCGGCTTGAGGAAGCGGATGCGGTCGTAGCCGACCGAGACCATCGGCCGCTCGAAGTCGTGCAGGATGGCGGTCGATGCGGCCGACATGTAGCCGACGATCAGGGCCCCGTGCGCGATCCGGTGGCCGAACGAGGTCGTCTTGCAGAACTCTTCATTGACGTGGTTATCGTCGAAGTCCCCGGTGATCCCGGCAAACAGGTAGACGTCCGATTCGCTCACCGTCTTGGCCGTTCTCGTCCTGAGCCCGACCGGGATGTGGTCGATCGTGCCCCCAGATCTGGCTATCTGGCCGGCATTCGCGTTGGTGGGCGACTCCCCCTCGCCCTCTCGCTCATCGCTGGGGAACTCGCCAGGACCCGCGGTCACCACCAGGCGCTCCCCGCGCTCACCCCACCGTCGATGAGAATCGTCTGGCCGCTGACGTAGCGGGCCCCCTCGGAGGCTAGAAAGGCGACCACATCGGCCACGTCCTCCGGCTCGCCCAGCCGTCCCATGGGCACGTTGGCAACGTAGGCGCGGCCGCGCTCGGGGTGCGCCTCGAGGTATCCGGCGACCAGCGGGCTGTTGACCACGCCCGGCCCCACCGCGTTGACCGTGGTCCCGAACGGCCCCCATTCGACCGCCAGAGCACGGACCATCGCCGACACCGCACCCTTGGTCGCGCTGTAGACGACGCGTAGGTCCATGCCGTGGTTGGCGGTCAGCGAGCTCATCACCACCACCCGGCCCCCGGGCTTGCGGTTGAGCAGGGCCCCGAAGACCTGGCAGGTCAGCAGCACCCCGTAGAGATTGGTGTCCAGCATCTCCCGCATGGGCCCGTCGTCCAGCTCCAGGAATTTAGTCCGGGTGGCGCCGCCGGCATTCGGGATCAGGATGTCCAGCTCGCCGCCGAGCCGGCCTCTGACCTGCTCCAGGGCCCCGCGGTCGCGGACGTCGGCGAAAGCGGCCGCCGCCAGCTGGTCGCCGGCGAACTCCTCCAGGAACGCGTCGATCTGGTCCTCCGCGTTGGAGATCGCCAGCACCCTGGCGCCGCCCCGGCGGAGGGCCCGCGAGACGGCAAGGCCGATCCCCCGGGTTCCACCGGTGACCAGCGCAGACTTGCCTTTAAGAACGCCCTGCCCGCTCACCGCGCCCCGCTCGGCAGCGCCGACTTGAACGGCTCCAACAGGTGCTTTGCGAAGAGCTCAAGCTGGCCCAGGTCGGCGGTCATGGTGTGGAGGAACATGTGCTCCACCCCAACTTCGATCCGCTCCTGGATCCGGCGCTGGATCTGGTCGATCGACCCGGTCAGGTAGACCGCGTCGATGTAATCCCAGGGCCGCTCGTCGGAGACGACCGCGAGCATGTATCTCTGCTGCTCGGCGGTCAACTCCTCGGGGTTCGTCTTCTCGCTCAGCCAGCAGAAGTTCTCGTGAGCGACCACAAAGCCCTTCTCGGCCCGGCTGCTCCCCCGCCGCGCCATCTCGTGGTCGATCTCATCCAGGTCGAGGGAGATCTGCTCCGGGGGAGAGGTGGGCCGAGCGATCCAGCCGTCCCAGCGGACGATCCGATCCAGGACCTTGGGCTCCATGGTGGGCTGGTCCGGCGAGGCCTCGTGAGCGTATTGCCGCCCACCCGCCACCCACACCGGGGGCACCTGGCTGAGCGGCTCGACAGTGATGTCGTTGAACTGGTGGTGGCGGCCCTGGAAGCTCTGGTTCGGCGCCCGCAGCAGCTGCATCGAGGCCTCCAGCACCTCGTCGGTCCTCCGTCCTCGCTGCTGGCGGGTGCCGCCGGTGGACTCGAACTCGGGCGGGTACCAGCCGGTCCCGACGCCGTAGATGTAGCGGCCGCCGGAGAGGTGCTGGAGGGTCGCGATCTCCTTCGCCAGTACCACCGGGTTGTGGGTGGGCAGGACCAGGACAGAGGTTCCGAGCTGGATCCGACTGGTCACCGCGGCGGCATGGCAGAGGGTCATCAGCGGATCCGTCCAGCTGACCCGGTAAAAGCGCCGGGCGGTCAGCAGGTGGTCGGTGATGAAAAGTGATTCGAAGCCCAGCTCCTCAGCCCGGGAGGCGAAGCGGCGGATCTGGTCGCCGTGCTTCGCCTCCTGGCCGGGCAGGAGGTAGGAGGGCAGAAAGACGCCCAGTTTCAAGCTCGTGAGCTCCCTGTGGAAGTCACCCTCAGCAGCCGCTCAAGTACTGGTTGGTGAAGGACTTGGCGGGGTCTGGAACTGAGGGGGCGACGCCCGTCGACTTGACCACGTCCTCGGTCTGCTGCCAGATCTTGGTGTCGATGCAGAGCATCGGCTTGCCCTTGGTGAGGTTCGGGTAGAGCGGGAAAGTTTCCTTGTACTGCTCCACGTTGACATCGAGGTTGTGCTGGTCCTGGCAGAGCGCCTGATTCGCCTTGCAGAGCGCCTTGACACCCTCCTCGGGGTGGTCGCTGGTGTACTGGAGTGCGCGCTGGGTGACGCGGAGGAAGTCCTTCACCTGCTGGGGGTGGGCCTTCAGGAAGTCGTTGTTGCCGAGGTAGGTGAGGCCGTATGCCTTCTGTCCGAAGTCCTCGCCCTTGACGACCTTGACCGGGACTCCCATCCCGTCCAGGACCGCTTTCGCGGTGAAGAAGTTGGCCAGGAAATCGACTTTGCCGGTCGCCATCTCGGCGTAGCCGGGCGAGGAGACGGTGACCTGCTTGATCTTCGAGAGAT
>JBBSHA010000251.1:0-3386 GCA_038253595.1 Candidatus Dormibacterales bacterium | reverse complement strand
GAGGATCGACACGGGTGCTTCCAAACAACAGGAAGCACACCACCAGCCCGAGGTTGGAAGGATTGAAAAGGTGCCGCCCGCGAAGACGGAGGAGATACTTGGACAGCAGCGAGAAGGCCGCGGCGAACACGAAGATCCCGGCGCCGCGGAGGCTCCACCAGTCGCCGTGTTGCGTACCGGGCACCCGGAAGATCAGAGCCACTCCGTTGCCGGTGAGGAGGGCGCTGGCGGGCCAGATGAAGACGCGCAGCTGAACGAAGGTGATACCGAGCTCGAGAACGGCACAGACCCCCAGCGACAGCAGTATCTGCGCCACGGAGATCTGGAAGTTCAGCGACGTCTGGCCCAGGACCTGTACCGACAGCAGGCAGGCCGCCACATGCAGTCGCGGGTCCCGCAGCTTGGGGAGCACCACCGGGTACCGGCGTGAGCCCAGGCGCAGGTGGAACGAGGCCACCACCGGGGTGGGAGGGCGTGCGCCCGCGGCCGTGCCGGCACGGGCGGCGGGGCGCCGCAGCAGCGGCCCGCCCCCCCTCCGCAGCAGCGCGGCCGCACCAGCTCCCAGGGCGCGCGCCCGGGCCGGCTGAAGCGCGGCCAGGGCCGCCCCCGCGGCCACCGCCGCGACCGCCAGCAGGGCCAGGCTCGCCAGGATCCCGCCCAGCCGGCTCTGCCCGGAGACGCCTACCCGTACCAGGGCCACGTCCTGGCGCACCGCCGTCAGGCTGCCCAGCGTGGTGTCGGTCCAGGCGGCCAGGGCATGATCGTCGTCGGAGGTGAGGCCCAGGCGCTGCCCGAGATCCGGTGCCACATGGCCGGAGACGATGGCCGGCCCGATCCGGCCGTCGAAGGACGACCGGCTGAGCCGCTGATCGGTGAAGGTGTTGCCCGAATCCGCCGAGCTCGCGAGGTGGGCGTCGAGCCCGGGGCCGGAGGGCTGCAGCCGGTTGTCTAGGAAGAGCACGTCGATGCGACCACCCGGTGCCACGGCCGCGGCCGGCAGCCGGTGCTCCACACCGTGGCCCACGGGATCGCTGTTGACCACCACCGGGCTGCTCCAGCTGCCGCCCAGGTCAGCCGAACGACTGAGGAGCACATCCGGTTCGCCATGCCGGGCATCCGCCCAGGCCACCACCAGGGAGCCATCGGCGCCGGCCGCGAAGGAGGGGAAGGGCGGCGCGAAGGCGACGAAGCGCTCCGCCGGCACCACCGCCGAGTCGATCACACGACCCGGGGTGAAGGTCTCGCCGGCGTCGTCCGAGCGGGTCATGACCAGCGCGAAGGGATCGGTCCAGACCGGTCCGTCGAGGTTCTGAAAGTCGCGCACATCGCCGCCGAAGTCCTCGTAGAGCACCACCAGGCTGCCATCGGAGGCCACCACGGGCGTGGCCGCGCCCACCCGAACCCGTGCGACGTCACTGACCTGGACGGGTGAGGAGAAGGAGCGTCCGGCATCGCTCGAGGTGGCGGCCATGATCGGGCTGGGGGCACCGACCAGGCTGAGCTGGCCCAGGCCGACACCCTGGAGCCAGGTCACGAACACGGTGCCCTGAGGCCCCACGGCGAGGCGGGGCTGGAAGGCCAGCGAACCGGTCACCAGGACCGGAGGCGAGAGATTCCGGCCGCCGTCGCCGGAGTGGGATAGCCAGAGGTGGTCGGGAGTGTTGCCGAGGCCGTGAAGATTGACGTAGACCACGTGGAGGGTGCCATCCGGTGCGAATGCGACATCGGGGTCGTAGGGGTGGTCCAGCCCGTGGGGGAGGGGCAGGTCGCTGTGCCCCCAGGTGGATCCGTCATCGTTGCTCCAGGCCAGCGAGGCTCCCCGGCCGGGGGCTTCGATCCGGGACGCCACGACGATGTTGCCGGCTCGCCGAGGATTGCGGGCCACCGCGGGGCTGTTGATCGCAAGCCGGTCGGCCCCCGGGCCGGTGCCTCCCGGGCTCACCGGCGCCTCCGCTCGCAGCTGCACCTGGGCACGAACCGTGCTGATGCCCAGGGCCGCCCCCGCCGTCGCGGCCGCCAGGGCCACGGCGAGGGCGCCGATGGCAAGCGCGGACCACCGGCGCCGGTGATCAGGAGCCATGGCGGTCATCGTAGTGCCTGTCCGGCCCTTTTTTTTACGCGCGGCCGGGCTGAAGCGCCAGGAGCCGATCGCGGGGCGGGCGCCGGCAGGCTGTCAACTGCACAGGGCGGGCGGAGGGCCGGCCGTGGCAACTGTCCAGGGCGACTTGGGCTGCCGGTTCGATAGGGTCGGCCGTCATGGAGATCTGGCCTGGACAGGCGTACCCGCTCGGCGCGACCTACGACGGTGTGGGCACCAACTTCTCGCTCTTCTCGGATGTGGCCCGGCGGGTCGAGCTCTGCCTGTTCGACGAGGCGGGACGGGAGACCCGTCTCGACCTCCCCGAGACCACAGCGCTGTGCTGGCACGGCTACGTGCCGGGGGTGGGCCCGGGACAGCGCTACGGCTACCGCGTGCACGGGCCCCATGACCTCGCTGCCGGCCTCCGTTGCAATCCGGCGAAGCTGCTGCTCGACCCCTACGCGAAGGCCGTGGAGGGGGAGGTGCGATGGAACGAGGCGGTGTTCCCTTATCGATTCGGCGCCCCGGAGGGCCGGAACGATCTCGACAGCGCGGCGTTCATGCCCCGGTGCATCGTCACCAGCCCCTGGTTCGACTGGGGCGACGACCGCCACCCCCGCACGCCTTACCACGAGACCGTCATCTATGAGGTCCACGTCAAGGGCTTCACGGCGCGTCACCCGGACATCCCGGCGGAGATCCGCGGGACCTACGCGGGGCTGGCCCACCCGGCGGCGATCGAGCATCTCACCAGCCTGGGGGTCACCGCCGTGGAACTGCTACCGGTTCACCAGTTCGTCCACGACTCCTTTCTGGTTGAGAAGGGCCTGCGTAACTACTGGGGCTACAACTCCATCGGCTTCCTGGCTCCGCACAACGGCTACAGCTCCACCGGCCAGCGCGGCGAGCAGGTCCAGGAGTTTCGCCAGATGGTGCGAACGCTGCACGCCGCCGGCATCGAGGTCATCCTCGACGTCGTCTACAACCACACCGCCGAGGGCGCCGACCTGGGGCCGATCCTTTCCTTCAAGGGCATCGACAATGTCGCCTACTACAGGCTGGTGGACCACGATCACCGCCACTACCACGACGTGACCGGGACCGGCAACACCCTGGACTCGCGGCAGCCGCAGGTGCTGCAGCTGATCATGGACAGCCTCCGCTACTGGGTCAACGACATGCACGTCGACGGCTTCCGGTTCGACCTGGCCGCGGCCCTCGCCCGCCAGTTCCATGACGTGGACCGGCTTTCGGCCTTCTTCGGCATGATCCAGCAGGATCCGGTGATCAGCCAGGTGAAGCTGAT
>JBBSHA010000250.1:0-3426 GCA_038253595.1 Candidatus Dormibacterales bacterium | reverse complement strand
CCCCACCCTGGCGGCCCGGATCACCGAGGGCGTCCGGGCGCGGCGGCCGGACACGGTCGAGCTGGCGCGGCGGTGCCTGGAGGCGGAGCTGGTGCTGGCGCTGTCGGTGCGGCCGCGCACCCTCGCCCTCCAGGCCCGCCCCGCCTGCGTGCTCCTCTACGGGGTCAACGGGGCGGGCAAGACCACCACCGTGGGCAAGCTCGGGCACCTCCTCCGCGCCGACGGCTTCAACCCCCTGATCGTGGCCGCCGACACCTACCGGGCGGCGGGGATCGAGCAGATGCAGGCCTGGGCCGACCGGTCCGGGGTGCCCTGCTTCGCCGGCCGGCCCGGGGGCGACCCGGCCTCGGTGGTTTTCGACGGGCTGCGGACGGCGGCCGGGCGCGGCCACGGGGTGGTCCTGGTCGACACCGCGGGCCGCCTCCAGACCCAGCAGAACCTGCTCGGCGAGCTGGACAAGGTGGGGCGCGTGGCGGGCCGGGCGCTGACGGGCGCGCCCCACGAGTCGCTGCTGGTCCTGGACGGCAACCTGGGCCAGTCCAACCTGGCCCAGGCCCGGGGCTTCAACCGGGCCCTTCCGATCAGCGGCCTAGTTCTGACCAAGATGGACGGCACCGCCAAGGGGGGCGCCGTAGTCGCCATCGAGGCCGACCTCGGCGTGCCGACCAAGATGATCGGGGTGGGTGAGGGGGTGGCGGACCTGGCCCCATTCGACGTCCAGCGCTTCGCCGCCTCGCTGTTCGGCGCATGAGCCTGGCCGACCCCCACTGCCACACCACGGGCTCCGACGGCATGGTCGAGCCCACCGAGCTGGTGGCCGCCGCGGTGGCCGCCGGCCTGGCGCTGATCGCGATCACCGACCACGACACCATGGCCCGTGCCGCGGAGGCGCGGGAGGCGGGCGAGGCAGCCGGCCTCGCCGTGGTCATGGGCCAGGAGGTGACGACCCGCTGGCCGGCCCAGACCCACGTGCTGGGCTGGTTCCTGGCCCGGCCGGTGCGCGCCGGGATGAGCCTGGAGGACACCGTGGACGCCATTCACGAGCAGGGCGGCCTGGCGATCATCCCCCATCCCTTCATGCCCACCTACTTCGCCTCCTGCCAGCCGGATATGCTCCGGCGCCTGATCGAGAGCCGGCCGGTGGACGGCATCGAGCTGCTCCACACCGCCCCCACCAACAACGGCCGGCGGCGCGCGCTGGCCGCCTTCTACAACCGGCACCGGGACCGGCTGGGAGCGGCCATCGGGTCCAGCGACAGCCACTTCGGCCGCCACGACCTGGGCCGCGCAGTGACCGAGTTCGACGGCGGCGATGGCGAGGCCTTCCGGACGGCGGTGCTGGGGGCACGGACGCTGCCCCGGGCGGGATCAAGGACCGCCGTCCCCCCCGGCCTGCTCGCTCGCCAGCAGTGGCGGAGCCTGGTCCGGCTACCGCTCCGGCGCCTGCGCGGCCAGCTCGAGTAGGGCCTCGTGCACGGCCGGCGCGGCCGCCAGCACGTCGCCGCTCTCGAGCCAGCGCTGGCCGCCGGCCCAGTCCGTGACCCGGCCGCCCACCTCCAGCACCAGAGCGGCGCCCGCGGCAACGTCCCAGGTACCGAGGCCCAACTCGAAGAAGCCGTCGAAGCTGGCCGCCGCCGTCCAGGCCAGGTCGAGGGCGGCCGCGCCCGGCCGGCGCAGGTCCTCGAAGCGGAGCAGGGCACCGTCCAGCAGCGGCCGGTAGCGGGCCATCCGCTCCCGGCGCCGGAAGGGGAAGCCGGTGGCGACCACGGCCCGGGCGGGATCGCCCCGGCCCAGGCGTGGCAGCCTCTCGCCGTTGAGGGTGGCGCCGCGGCCGCGCTGGGCGGCAAACTCGAGGCCTAGCCAGGGACCAATCACGACTCCGACCTCGGGCACCCCGTCCCGGAGCAGGGCCACCGAGACGCCGACCAGCGGCAGGCCGCGGCTGAAGTTGGTGGTGCCGTCCAGCGGGTCGACCGCCCACATCGTCCCGGCCCGCTCTCCCCCCACCTCCTCGGCGAGCACGGCGATCCCGGGGGCGCGGCGCTGGAGCACACCCACGATCGCGGCCTCGCTGGCCCGGTCGAACTCCGTCACGTAGTCGCCGGCCGCCTTGGACTGGGCCCGCCGTCGCGCCAGGGGCAGCGCGGCCAGGACGGCCGCGCCGGCGCGGGCCGCCTCCAGCGCGACCGCCAGCACCGGCCCGGCTATCCCTCCTGGCCGAGGCCGAACATCGCCTCCAGGTCGTGGGAGGAGAACTGCTGGAAGGCGACCATGGTCTGGGTGCGCTCGATTCCGTCCAGGCGGCCCAGATCCTGGGTGACCACCTGGGCCAGCTGGTCGTGCTCGCGGACCCTGACGATGGCCACGAAGTCCCAGTCGCCGGTGACGGTGTAGGCCTCGGCCACGCCCTCCAGGCCCGCCAGCCGGGCCCCCAGCGTGGAGAGGCCGTCCCGCGACGCCTTGACCAGCAGGATGGCCGTGAGCACGGAGCCGATCGTAACCTGAGACGGGTGCGACGGGTCCGGGACGACCCCCAACAGCCGGACCCCGGGTTTGCCGAGCTCTACGCGGGCCTGCCGGAGGCGGAGTCGGCGGAGCCCTGGCTGGGCTGGGCCCAGGCCGCGGGCGGCCCCGTGCTCTACCTCGGCATCGGCGCCGGCCGCGTGGCGGCCCCGCTGCTGCGGGCCGGCGTCGAGCTGGTGGGCGTGGACTCGCACCCCGGCATGCTGGAGCTGGCCGCGGCCCGCCTGCCCGGCGTCGAGCTGCTCCGGGCCCGGATCGAGGAGCTCGACCTGGGGCGCCGCTTCGCGCTGGTGATGGCCCCCTCCAACATCCTCTTCGACACCGCCCGCTTGGCCGGGGCTGCCCGGCACTCGTGGGCCAGGGTCGGTCTCGAGCTGATAAACCCCCACTGGCTGGGGGCGGGCGCGGGCTCGGGGGTCAAGGTCCTCCGGCTGGATCGCGAGCGGGCCGAGCTGGAGGTCAGCTATCCGGGCGGCTTCGTACAGGTGACGGGCCCCATACCCCTGGTCTGGCCGGAGGCCGTGGAGGGGTTCCTGGCGGAGGCGGGCCTCCGGCTCGAACGGCTGCAGGGCGAGCCGGGGCGGGAGCTGGCGGAGTGCCCGACCTTCTACGTGCTGGCGAAGCGGTTGCGGAGCGCCCAGATCCCGTCCACGTAGCCGTGGCTGCCGGGGTAGATGCCGTGCTTGTGCACGGCGGCAGCACCCTGGTAGTAGGCCGCCAGCGCCAGCTTGGGGTCGTGGAACTCGTCCACATAGCGCCTCAGCAGGGCCACCCCGAGCTGGATGTTGTCGTGCGGGTTGTGGACGTCGGCCCGCCTGTGGAGCAGCGCCGGCCCCGCCCAGTCCGCCGTCGTCGGCATGACCTGCATGATGCCGACCGCGCCCACGCTGGACACCCGGGACT
>JBBSHA010000249.1:0-3509 GCA_038253595.1 Candidatus Dormibacterales bacterium | reverse complement strand
GACCACGTTCGAGAACACGTTCTTGATCTGGGTGCCCATCGTGATGAGGATGACGATGACCACGATCGAAACGAGGACGAGGATGAGGGCGTACTCGACCATTCCCTGGCCTTCCTGCTTGGTCAGCAGGCTGCGAAGACGAAAGTAGAGATTCAGCATGTGTGTATTCACCTCCTTTGTCAGTGATCCGCTTTCGGTATGTAAGACGCTCGCCCCATGGGGAACTTGCGGGACTTTTGGAACCGGCGTCATCCTAGATCCGACCGCCGCCGGGCGCAATCACCCTTCACCGGCCCCCCGGCCGCCGAGGACCCCCGCCCGGGGCTCAGCCGATCGGGAAAGCAGCCTCGATCGTGGTCCCTGCGCCGGGGTTGCTGCGGACCTCCAGCCGGCCGCCGACGGCCGCCGCGCGCTCCTTCATGCCGAGGACGCCCAGCTTGCGCCGCTGGTTGGGCTGGTGGTAGTTGCGGGCGTCGAAACCCAGGCCGTCATCCCGGATCCGGAGCCACACCTTCTCGGCCTGGATGTCCAGGTTGACCTCGACCGAGCGCGCCTTGGCATGGCGATGGACGTTGGTCAGGCCCTCCTGGATGATCCAGTACAGCGCCTCCTCGATATCGGCGGGCATCCGACCGTCCTCACCGGTGACGTTGAACCGGCAGAAGACGCCGGTCCGGTCCTGGTACTCGGTCGAGATCCGGCGCATCGTGGCGATCAGGCCGAGGTCGTCCAGCGACACCGGGCGCAGCTCGAACATGAAGCGGCGCATGTCCGAGACCGCGTTGCGGACCGAGTTCTTGAACTCGTGCAGCTCGGCCGAGAGCAGGGCCGGGTCCCGGCGCAGCAGGCGCTCCAGGATCTCGGCCTCCAGGACCAGGTTGCTGAGGACCTGGGCGGGCCCGTCATGGAGATCGCGCGCGATGCGAAGGCGCTCGGCCTCCACCGCCTGGTAGATGTCGAGGGCGCTGTTCATGGCGACCGGGCGCGGCTTCTCGGCGCCCGCCACGAAGTCCCGCACCTGCTCCAGCAGCGCCAGATGGCGGCGGTGCCAGGCGATCGATGACTCCACCTCCTGCCTCTTGACCGCGATGTTCTGCGCATGGTCGAAGACGTTCTCCCGTTCATGAGGAGAGAACTTCTCCGGATTGCGGGCGACATGGCGGCGGATCACCTGAGACTTGGACGCATCATCGCTGAGCCGCTGGTGCTCGACCTCCAGGCCGGGTAGGCGGCCGCGAACTTCCTCCATCTGGGAGGCCAGGCCCTCAAACGCCGCCGAGCCCGGCTCGCCGGAAGGGTTGTCTTCCACGTCAGCCATGGGTCACCAAGGATGGGATCAAAGCAAGCCGGTGATAGAGTACCCGCCGATCGTGCAGCAAGAGCGCCTGACCGCACCTGCGAGGCCGATGGCCGCCCCGGCCGGCCGCGGCCGCGCCTACTGGTTCGACATCCTGGCCGGCCGGAGGATCCCGGCCCTGGTCTTCAGCGTCTTCCTGGTGGACAAGCTGCTGACCCTGATCGACTCGGTCCTCGGTCTCCGGGAGGGCGTGGACGCCGGTGCCCACGTCCTACCGGTGGTCACCCAGGCCCTGGCGCTCGGCTACTTCAGCCTGCTGGTGGTGCTCTACGTGGTCCGGCTGCCCAAGCGGGCCGGTGACGCCCGCCCGGGGCTGATCGCCGCCGCCTTCTTCGGCAGCTTCTCGATCGTGGCGGTGGGCTGGCTGCCGGGAGTGGCGACTCGCAACTCCCTGCTCCTCCTCTCCGACCTCCTGGTCGCCTTCGGGATGGCCTACTCGGTCTGGTCGCTCGCCTACCTGCGGCGCTCGTTCTCGATCATGCCCGAGGCGCGGCGGCTGGTCACCGGCGGACCCTACGCCGTGAGTCGGCACCCGCTCTACCTCGGCGAGACCGTGGCCGGCATCGGCCTCTACCTGCCCACGCTGGGCTGGCTGGGGGCGGCCGTCATCTGCCTCTACCTGCTGGCCCAGTTCGCCCGAATCCAGGCCGAGGAGGGCGTCCTCTCGCGGCAGTTCCCGAACGAGTACGCCGCCTACCGGCGAAGAGTCTCGAGATACCTGCCCCGGCCCTGGCTGCTACTCCGGTAGTCGCTGCCCCCACCCGGCTGGGACCCCGCACGCTCCTGCTCGGCGGTGTGCTGATCGCGTCGGTGGCCGCCTTTGTCAGCCCGGTCGAGGACCCGGACTTCTGGTGGCACATCCGGGTCGGGCGCTGGATGCTCGAGCACGGCCGGCTTCCCAGCCAAGACCTGTTCACGTACACCGTCAGCGGGCACGCCTGGACCGACCACGAGTACCTGACCGAGATCCTGATGTGGCTGGGGTACTCCCACCTCGGCCTGCTGGCGATCAGCCTCGGCTTCGGCCTGATCACCTGGCTGGGGCTGCTGCTGATCTACCAGGCCTGCCGGCCCGGACGCCGCCCGTACGTGATCGTCGGCCTCGGGCTGGCCCTGGCCGCGGTTACCGGCGGCCCGATCTGGGGGCCACGCGCCCAGATGGTCACGTTCGCGCTGGCCTGCCTGGAGCTGCTCTGGCTCCGGCGCTACCTCGACGGCAGCAGCCGGACCATCAACTGGCTGCCGCTGGTCATGGTGCTCTGGGCCAACCTCCACGGCGGCTGGGTGGTCGCCTTCCTGTTCCTGGGGGTGGCGGGGGCATCGGAACTGCTGCAGTGGGTGGGCGACCGCTCGCGCGCCCACCTGATGCGGGTGCGCCGGCTGGCGATCATCACCGCCCTCTGCGCCGTCGCGGTGGCCGCCACCCCGCATGGGCTGGCCCTGTACCTCTATCCCTTCCAGACCCAGGCCAGCACCGCCCAGCAGCACCTGATCGTGGAGTGGTTCTCACCCGACTTCCACCTGAGCAGCCTGCGCGCCTTCGAGGTGATGGCCTTCCTGCTGATCGGCTCCTTCGCGCTGCGGCGCCCGTCGCTCTACGACTTCCTGCTCAGCATGGCCGCCCTGGGGCTGGCCCTGCAGTCGGTCCGCCACGTGGCCATCTTCGTGGCGGCCGCAACCCCGGTCCTGGTCGCCCAGGCCTCCTGGATCTGGCAGGAGCTGGGCTCGCGGCACCGGCTGCCGTTGGGCGGCGGCGCCCGTTCGGCCCGGGCACCCGCGGTCACGGCCCTGGCCCTGGGTGTGATAGCGGCCGCGGTCGCAGTCACGGTGGCCGGCGGCGCGCTCAAACAGGACCGGCTGACCCGGGATTCGTTTCCGGTGGGGGCGGCCGACTACCTGGCCGCGCACCCCGAGGTCGGCACCCGCATGTACAACCAGTACGGGTGGGGCGGCTACCTCCTCTACCGCTTCTACCCCGACCCCAGCCGGCGGGTTTTCATCTTCGGCGAGGCCGCCCTGATGGGCGACCGCCAGCTGAACCGCTACCAGGACGTGCAGACGCTGCGGCCGGACTGGCGCCAGGTGCTGGACCAGGAGCGGGTGGATTACGTCGTCTACAACCGGGGGGAGGCGCTGGCCAACGTGCTCGCCG
>JBBSHA010000248.1:0-3524 GCA_038253595.1 Candidatus Dormibacterales bacterium | reverse complement strand
CTTCGAGGAGTTCACCCAGGTCGACGAGAGCCGGCACCGCAGCCACGAGGGCACCGGCCTAGGGCTGCCCCTGAGCCGGCGCCTGGTCGAGGTGATGGGGGGCGAGCTCCGCGTCAGCAGCCGGCCCGGGGCGGGCAGCGTGTTCTCGGTGACCCTGCCCACCGGGCAGAGTCAGGGCGACCAGAAGCGGTCGGCCGCGTCCTCCAGCCTGGCGTCGTCCTCGTCTGTGAGCTGAAGGTCGGCGGCGGCGGCGTTCTGCTCGACCTGGGCGGCGACGCTGGCGCCCGGGATGGCGATCACGTTGGGCTTGCGGACCAGCCAGGCCAGCGCAACCTGGGACGCGGAGGCGCCCTGGGGGCGGCCGACATCGGCGAGCTCGGCGGCCAGCACCCGTGCCCGCTCCAAGTTGGCCGCGCTGAACATCGGGTTCAGGCGGCGGACCCGGCCGCCGGGGCGGTCGGCCCCCGAGTAGCGACCCGAGAGCAGGCCCTGAGCGAGCGGGCTGTAGGCGATCACGACCCGGCCCTCCGCCTGGGCGTGGGGCAGCAGTGTGTACTGGGGCGCCCGCACCAGCAGGCTGAAGCCGACCTGGTTGCTGAGAAGGGGCCGCCCCAGGGCGGCCTCAGCCGAGCGCCAGCCCGCCAGCGAATAGTTGCTCACCCCCGCGTGGCGGACCAGCCCGGAGTCCAGGACCGAGCGGATCCCGGCCATCTGCAGCCCGACCGGGACCAGCGGGTTGGGAAAATGGAGCTGGTAGAGGTCGATGACTGGGGTCTTGAGGCGCCGGGCGCTGGCTCGCGCCCGCCACCGGACCACCGCCGGCAGCGGCAGCACGGGCAGCAGCTTGGTCGCCAGAAAGGCGGACTCGCGGCGGCCCGCCACCGCCTCCCCGACGATCTTCTCCGACCGTCCCCACCCGTACAGCTCGGCGCTGTCGATCACGTTGATGCCGAGGTCGAGGGCCCGCTTCACCAGGTTGCCGGCGATGCCCCGCGCGTAGCCCTCGCCGTACCCCCACTCGCTCGACCCGAACTGCCAGGTCCCCAGCCCGATCACGGAGAGCCGGGCCCCGCCCACCTCGATGTAGCGCACGCTGCGATGCTGACAGATGTGGTGGCGGGGTCCGGCCGGCGCGCCCCCGCCCCCGCCGCGGCGGGGCTCCCCCGACCGGGATAATCAGGCCATCGTGCGCCTCCTGTCCGGCATCCAGCCGACCGGCCAGAAGACTTTCGGCAACTTTTCGGGCGGCTTCCGCCAGTACGCCGCCGGCCAGGCGCTGGGCGAGGCCTTTTTCTGCGTGGTCGACCTCCACTCGATCACGGCCGAGTACGACCCCCTCGAGCTGCGCCGGTCCACGCTCGACCTGGCGGCGCTCCTCTTCGCCACCGGCCTCGACCCGGCCCGATCGACCGTCTTCGTGCAGAGCCACAACCCGGCCCACGCCGAGGCGGCGTGGCTGCTGAGCGCGGTCGCGGGCTTTGGCGAGCTGCGCCGGATGACTCAGTTCAAGGAGAAGACCGAGGGCCGCGACTTCGTGGCCTCCGGCCTCTTCACCTACCCGGTGCTGATGGCCGGCGACATCCTCCTCTACCAGACCGACCTGGTCCCGATCGGCGACGACCAGCGCCAGCACCTGGAGCTGACGCGGGACCTGGCTGCCCGCTTCAACGCCCGCTTCGGGCCCACGTTCACCCTGCCCCGGGGCCAGTATCCGGACGAGGGGGCCCGGATCATGGACCTCCAGGATCCGCTGAAGAAGATGTCCACCTCGACCAGCCCCGAGATGGGCAAGATCCTGATGGTCGATCCGCCGCCGCTGATCCACCGCAAGCTGATGGGCGCGGTCACCGACACCGGCCGGGAGGTCCGCCGGGGCGCGGACAAGCCGGGCGTCAGCAACCTGATCGAGATCATGGCTGTCGCCACCGGCCGCCCCGGGTCGGCGATCGAGGCCGAGTACGACGGCGCCGGCTACGGCCGCTTCAAGGCGGACGTGGCCGAAGCCGTGATCGCGCTCCTGGAGCCGATCGGCCGCCGCTACCGCGAGCTGCGGGCGGACCCCGCCGAGCTGGAGCGGCTGCTCGCAGAGGGCGCGCGCCGGGCCCGCGAGGCCTCCGAGCCGACCCTGCATGCGATGTACGAGCGGATGGGGTTCGCCCGCCGGGGATAGCGGGCTGGTCGCGATGGCTCAGTCGCCCCCGACCAGCCGGTCGTAGACGATCTGCGACCAGGACTCCATCTCCAGGTAAAAGATTCGCATCTCGAGCAGGGTCAGCAGCTCCCCGGACAGCTTGTCCACCTCGCGAATGGAGATGTCGGGGCTGTCGCCGTCGATCAGGAACACCACGGCCAGGTGGACGCGACTGACCGGCGAGGAGTCGTCGTTGATGAGGCCGAGCATCCGGGCCTGGAAGCGCCCGGCGTAGGCCACCTCCTCCTCCCACTCCCGCTTCAGACCGTCGCTGATGGGGTCGCCGCCGTCCAGGTCGCCGGGATTGATGTGGCCGCCCACTCCGAGCGAGTACTGCTGGCGCAACCGCTTCTCGGAGGAGGCCTTGAGCCGGCGGGTGAGCAGGTAGCGGGCCCCGTGCCGGAACACAACGTAGGGGATGATCTGCTGGTAGGCCGGGTCCTCCTCGACCTCGCCCCGGGGCATGAAGAACGACCGCTCCCGGATCACCCGCTCGGCGTGGCCCTGGCCGGCGGCGACGAAGCCCTGCCAGGCGGGGGTGGGGAAGATCTCCTCGCGGTTGACGCAGAGCACGTGCTCGGTGAAGGGGCCCGGGCTCAAAGCTGGGTGCGGTCCACCAGAGCCTCCCGGCGGAGCGGGTCCAGCGCCGAGATGTCGAGCGGCGGGCTCTCGCCCAGCAGCATCGCAGCCAGGCTGGCGGCCACCGCCGGCGCCTGCATCACGCCGTGGCCGCTGAACCCGCACATCGCCCAGACCCCGTCCCGCCCGGTCCGCCCCACCAGCGGGTGATGGTCGAAGGTCACCTCGTAGAAGCCGGTCCAGGCCGCCTCCGGGTTGGTGACGGCCGCCGGGGGCAGGCGGCGGGCCAGCCATTCGCGGTGGTGATCCCACTCGTGGGGGTCGCCGGGGCCGATCACCAGCAGGCGGCCGGCGCGCTCCCGGAAGTGGTAGCCGGAGCCGGCGTCCAGGGTGACCGGGGTGTCCGGGCTGAGCCAGTCGAAGGGGCCGACCTGGAAGATGCCCCGCTCGACGGGGGTCACCGCCAGGTCGACCCCCAGACCGGCGCCGACCCGGCCCGACCAGATCCCGGCGCAGAGGACCACCGCCTCCGCCGCCAGGTCGTCAGGACCGGCCTCCGCGCCGTAGCGGAACTCGACCCCGGCCGCGCTCGCCTCCTCGATCAGGCAGCCCAGGACCAGCGGCGGCAGGTAGACCCCGTCCAGCGCGCAGTAGTTGCTGGCCAGCACGTCCCCGTCCGCCAACTCCGGCACCAGCGAGCGGGGGGCCGGGTGCTCGATGGGCAGGCCCTGGGCGCGCTGGAAATGTGCCCGCT
>JBBSHA010000247.1:0-3535 GCA_038253595.1 Candidatus Dormibacterales bacterium | reverse complement strand
GTCCAGGAAGACCACCGGGTGCGTCATGAGTCCGCCGTCGATGAGCTGGCGGCCAGTGAGGCTGGGCACGCCGTACGTGCAGACGATCACGGCCGGGAAGCTGCGGACGGCCGCGTTGACCCGGGACTCGAATTCCAGCAGGTCGCCCTCGTCCGGCCAGCCCGGCTCGCCCCAGGCGATGAAGCCCAGAAAGCGGATCAGCCGGTAGCCGCGGGCGACGGCCGCCTCCAGCCGGGCGCCGATGTTGGACAGCAGCTGCTCCAGGGTGGGCGCCCCGCCGATCAGCTCGAGCTTGCCCGCCTCGACCGCCGACGCCACGTCACCGGCATAGCCGTCCTGGAGCCAGCCCAGGAGCGCCTGGTGGCGGCCGGCGTCGGCGAACACCACGTTGAACTCGTCCTTGGCGTCGAGGCCGACGCGGAGGAAGCTCAGGGTGGAGCGGAGAGCGGCCTCGTCGGCGTAGTAGAAGCACGCGTGCGTGTGCAGGGGAACGCTGTCCTCCGACCAACCCAAAGACACCTGCTCCCCCCAATCCACCCCTCGAACATACCCGCCCAGCGCTCGAGGTGCCCGCGTCAGGCGCAGCCTAGGAAACCAGCAGCGCTGCAGGCGGCGGGCCGTCAGCGCGATCGCGACCGCGCCCAGGGCCAGGAGGTTGCGCCGCTAGCGCTCGAGGCGCAGCGCCCGGAGCAGACGCTCGAACGAGCTGTCGATGCCCAGCCGCGCCGCCAGCTCCACCGTCTTCACAGGGTCGACCGGGTACGCGTCCCGGCGGCCTCGCGGCAGGTCGAGCGGTAGGTCGGGCACCGGCCGCACCACGCTGAGCGCCCGCTCCAGGTACTCGCGGTCGGCGGCGCCCAGCCGGTCCGCGGCCAGCAGGCCGGCGATGCCCCCGTACCTCCGCACCAGCTCCGCAGCCGTCTTGGCTCCCACCCCGGGCAGGCCCGGCAGCCCGTCGGACGGGTCGCCGCGGAGTATCGCGAAGTCGGCGTAGGCGCGGCCGGGGACGCCGTAACGCCGCTCCACCTCGGCCTCGTCCACCACCGCAGTGCCTCCCCTCTCCGGGTAGAGGACGCGCACGTGAGGGTCTCGAACCAGGGCAAACAGGTCGCGGTCGCCGCTGACCACATCGACGGCTACGCCTTCCAGGCGCGCCGCCCAGGACGCGATCACGTCCTCAGCCTCGTGGTCGGGCACGCCGATGAAGTCGATCCCGACGGCGTTCAGAACCTCGTGAATCAGCGGCATCTGCGGTTCCAGGTCGGGCGGGATCGGCTCGGCCGTCCGGTGGGCCTTGTAGGAAGGGATCAGGGCCACCCTCCAGGCCGGCCGCCAATCATCGTCGGAGGCCACGGCCAGATGCCGGGGGCGGTGCTCGGTGAGCATCCTCGCCAGGCCATCCATGAATCCGCGCACCGCGTTGACCGGCTTACCATCGGGCGAGCGCAGGTCGCCCTTCACGCCATAGAACGCGCGGAAGATCAGGCTTGAACCGTCCACGAGAAGCCAATCAGGCAAGGGGGATAAGGGTATGGGCTACGTGCTCGCCGTGACGTGGGTGGCGAAGCCGGGTGAGGAGGCCAGGATCGAGCAGATCCTGCGCACTCTGACACCGCTGGCCAGGGCTGAGCCGGGCTGTGTCCAGTTCGAGGCCCACCGGGCGGAGGACGCCCCGGGCCGGTTCTTCCTCTTCGAGAAGTACCGCGACGAGGCCGCCTTCGCCGCCCACTGTGAGACCCCGCACTTCAAGGAGCATGTGCTGGGTGCCGCCGTTCCCCGCCTCGACAAGCGAGAGCGGCTCTTCTACAGGCCCCTGTAGGCGGACCGAATCCGGAACGCTCCCCATGCGGTGGCGGGCGCGCCGGCCAGCACCAGCAGACCGACCCGCCGGCTGGTGGTTCCGCGCAGGAGCATCGCGCCGGTGACCGCCAGGTCGCCCGTCTGGGCGAGCACTGTCAGCTCACACATCAGGCGGGCCAGACTGGAGTCGTTGCTGCTAGCCGCGCGCCGCAGCCCGATCCCGAGCAGGAGCTCTCGCACCCCGAACAGGCGCAGGGACCACAGTGAACGCGGATCCGGCGAGAGGCCCGCCGCATGGCTCAGCCGCCCCGCCCCGAGCAGGCAGGCGCTGCCGATCGCCAGGCCGGCCAGCGCCAGCCCGGAGAGCCCTAGTCGGGCCCGTCCCCGATCCATACCGTCCATCGTGCCACGACGCCCACCTCCGCCAACCGCTTCAATAGAGGGATGGCAGAGCAACTGAACCCCGAGCAGTCCCGTCTGTTTGCCGACAAGAACTTCGGCGTGGTCACCACGCTGAACCGTGACGGCTCACCCCAGAGCACGGTGGTCTGGGTGGACACCGAGGGCGGTGACGTCCTCTTCAACACCGCCCTCGGCCGCATCAAGGCGAACAACCTGGAGCGCGACCCACGCATTTCCATCACCGTCTTCGACCCCGCCGAACCCTACCAGCGCTTCGTCACCGTGCGCGGCCGGGCCGAACTGGTCGACGAGGGAGCGATGGCCCACATCAACAGCCTGGCCAAGAAGTACCTGGGCAAGGACGAGTACCCCTTCCTGCGGGAGGGCGAGCAGCGCGTCATCGTGCGCATCAAGCCGGAGAAGGTGGCCAGGGCCGGGTAGCGTCCCGGCCCCAAGCCGACGTCATTGGTGCTTCACTTGCCTAGATGAGCAGCGCCAGGGGGACCGTGACGATTCGCGCCGCCTCCAACCAGGACGTGGCGACCATCATCGGCATCTACAACTGGGCAATCAACCAGACCTTCGCCACCATCGACTCCGAGCCGCTCTCCGAGGAGGAGGCGGCCACCTGGTGGCAGGACCACGCCCGCAACAGCGTGATCCTGGTCGCCGAGGAGGAGGGCGACGTGGTCGGGTTCGCCCGCCTGATGCCGTGGAAGCAGCGTGGCTACGACGTGGTCGAGGACCTGGTCTACGTCGACCCCGTGCACCAGAGCCGGGGCGTCGGCCGGGCGCTCCTGGAACGGGCGCTCGAAGCCGGCCGGCAGTCCGGGGTGCGCTCGATGGTGGCCTCCATTGCGGCTGACAACAGCTCGGCTCTGAAGCTCCACGCCAGCCTCGGCTTCGAGGTGGTGGGCACGCTCCGGGACGCGGCCTACAAGTTCGACCGCTGGATGGACATCACCCTGGTCCAGCACTCGCTCGGCAACTGACCGGCTCCGCCGCAGCGGCAGCCTGCCTGGCCGTGGCGGCCAGCTTCAGCGCTCTGGCCGCGCGCCGCCTCGGCGGCCCGCTGCTGACGCCGGCCAATGCGCTCACCCTGAGCCGGGCCGGGGCAGCCGCCCTGCTCTGCCGGTCCGCCCTGGATGGCCGCGGTCGCCGTCTGGCCTGGCTGGCCCTGCTCCTCGGCTGCACCGCCGCCGACTGGCTGGACGGCCCGCTCGCCCGGCGCCGCGGTCCCAGCCGGCTGGGCGCCCGGCTAGACATCGAGGCCGACTCCTGGCTGACCCTGTGGGCGGCGGTGGCGGCCTACCGCGGCGGCCGGCTGCCCGGC
>JBBSHA010000246.1:0-3569 GCA_038253595.1 Candidatus Dormibacterales bacterium | reverse complement strand
TTCATGTCCTTGATCGAGTTGATGCCGATGCCCTTGCGGGCGATGATGAAGGCGTTGTAGCCGGCGACGCCCTTGCGCACGGACTTGGTCATCGGCTCGGAGCCGTTCTGCTGGTGGCCGATCACGTAGTCGAGGGGCCCCACCCAGACGGAGTCCACCAGGTTGGAGGTCATGCCCTCGGCGACGGCGGCGTAGCTGGTCGGCACCTGGGGCTTGATGGTGGCCCCGATCTCCTTGCCCAGGTAGTCGGTGATCGGCTGCGCCGACGTCAGCACCTGCTGGGCGTTCTGGGACGGCACGAAGGCCATCACCAGGTTCGACTTGGCAGCCTCCTCGGCGGGCGCCGCGGGGCCGGAGCCGGTGCCGCCGCACGCGAAGAGGAACATGGCGGCAGCGGCCAGCACAGCCGGCCTGCGGGTTCGCGACAAGGTACTTCCTCCTGGCGTTGGTGGCGGCGCCGCTCGGGAGTTCCGGGCCCGAGCGGGGCTACTATAACAACCCGTGGACGTGCTCAGCCAGGGACTTTCAGCTGTCTTCCGGGAGCCCACCGGGCCGTCCGGGGTGCGCCTCGAGGAGCGGCCCCGGACCCCCGTCCAGGCCGGCCAGGTGGCGGTGGCCGTGCGCGCCGCCTCGCTCAACCATCTCGATCGCTGGTTGGTTGGTGGGGCGCAGCGGATCGAACCCCCCCGGGTGCTCTGCGCCGACGGCGCCGGGGTTGTGGCGGAGTCCGGCGACGAGCGCTGGAACCCGGGCGACGAGGTGGTCGTTTACCCCGTCAGCTGCTGCTGGGAGTGCGAGTTCTGCCTCTCCGGCCGGCAGGTCCTGTGCGCCCGCTTCGGCATCCTCGGCGAGCACACGGACGGTGCCGCCTGCGAGCTGCTCCACGTCCCCGCCCAGAACATCTTCCGCAAGCCCGCCGGCCTCAGCTGGGCAGAGGCCGCCGCCTTCCCGCTGACCTTCCTCACCGCCTGGCGGATGCTGGTCAGCCGCGCCCGCCTACACCGGGGCGAGACTGTGCTGGTGGTGGGGGCGGGCGCGGGCGTCGCCGCCGCGGCGATCAGCATCGGCCGCCACCTCGGCGCGCGGGTTCTGGCCACCAGCCGCAGTGAGGCCAAGAGGTCCCGGGCCCATGACCTGGGGGCGGAGCTGACGTTCGATTCGAGCGGCTTCTCCAAGCCCGTGCGCGAGGCCAGCGGCGGCGGCGTGGACGTGGTCTTCGAGCACGTCGGCCCCGCCACCCTGGACGAGTCGCTGAAATCCATCCGCAAGGGCGGCCGGGTCGTGTTCTGCGGCTCCACCTCGGGCGTCAAGGCCGAGCTCAACCTGCCCCGCCTGTTCTTCGCCCAGGCCGACCTCCTGGGCTCGACCATGGGCAACGTGCCCGAGTTCGAGGGCGTCCTCCAGGCCGTCGGCGAGGGCCTGCGGCCGGTGGTCGACTCGGTCCACCCGCTGCCCGAGGTGGTCCGGGCCCTGGAACGGCTGGAGTCGGCCGAGCAGTTCGGCAAGGTGGTGCTCGAGGTGTCCAGCTGAGCGGCACCCCGGCGCGCCCCCGGGTCCTGGTCACCAACGACGACGGCATCACCTCGCCCGGCCTGCACGCCCTCTACGATTCGCTGCGGACCCTCGGCGAGGTGACGGTCGTGGCCCCCGATGCCGAGCGCTCGGCCGTGGGCCACATGATCACCACCCTCACCCCGCTCCGCGTCAAGGAGTTCAGCCGGGGGGCCGAGCGGATGGGTTTCGCGGTCAACGGCTCGCCCGCCGACTGCGTCAAGATCGGCGTCGGCGCCCTCTTCGACGGCGGGCCGCCGGACCTGGTCGTCTCCGGCATCAACCTCGGCCCCAACACCGCCACCAACGTGATCTACTCGGGCACCGTCTCGGCGGCGACCGAGGCCCGGATCCTGGGCATCCCCTCGATCGCGGTTTCGCTGGGCACGTTCACCGAGCCGGACTGGGCCTACGCCGCCGAGCTGGCGGGGCGCCTGGGGGCGATGGTGCTCGATCGCGGGCTGCCGGACAAGGTGCTCCTCAACGTCAACGTGCCCAACCTGCCCCGGGCCGAGGTCAAGGGGATCAGGATCACCCGCCAGGGCGACTCCGCCTACGTCGAGGACTTCCAGGTCCGCGAGGATCCCCGCCGCCAGCCCTATTACTGGCTGGCCGGCTCCTACCTGATGCAGGACGACGATCCCGACACCGACGCCTGGGCCCTCGAGCACGGCTACGTCTCGATCACCCCGATCACCTTCGACCTCACCGCCCACGCCCGCCTGGCCGAGCTCGCGGGGTGGGCGGGTTCGCTCTGAGGCGAGCTCAGGCGAAGGCCTGCTCGCCGGTGATCTCGCGGCCGAGGATCAGGGCCTGGATGCTGTCGGTGCCCTCGTAGGTGAACACCGCCTCCAGGTCGGCCTGGTGGCGGGCCACGTGGTGCTCGAGCAGGATGCCCACCCCACCCAGGATGTCGCGGGCCTGGGCGGCGATCCAGCGCGCCTTCTTGGCGTTGTTCATCTTGGCCATCGAGGCCATGCCGGCCGTCATCTTGCCGGCCTGGGCGAGCTGGCTCAGCCGGAAGCAGATCAGCTGCATCGCCGTCAGCTCGGCAAGCATCCTGGACAGCTTGTCCTGGACCAGCTGGAAGCTGGCCAGCGTCTTGCCGAACTGCTCGCGCTCGGCGGCGTAGGCGAGGGCCGCCTCGTAGCAGGCGGTGGCGTGGCCCATCGCCTCCCAGGCCACCGAATAGCGGGTCACGGTCAGCACCTTGGCGGTGTCCTTGAAGCTGTGCGAGCGGGCCAGGCGACCGTCCAGCGCCACCCGGACGCCCCGCAGGGTCAGCTCGGCGTTCCAGATCGCGCGCTTGGCCGTCTTGCCCACCATCACCCGGGCCCGGAAGCCGGGGGTGCCCTTCTCGACCAGGAAGCCGCCCACCTTGCCCTCGTCGTCGCGCGCCCAGACCACGACCACGTCAGCGATGGAGCCGTTGCCGATCCACTTCTTGCTCCCGTCGAGCACGTAGTGGTCGCCCCTCCGGCGCGCGGTCGTCTCCAGCATCAGCGCGTCGGAGCCATGGTCGGCCTCGGTCAGGGCGAAGGCGCCGATCAGCTCCAGCCGGGCCATCGGCGGCAGCCAGCGCTTGCGCTGGGCCTCCGAGCCGAGGTGGTAGATCGAGCTCATGGCGAGGCCGGAGTGGACCCCGAAGAAGGTGCTGACGCTGCCGTCACCGCGGGACAGCTCGGCCGACATCAGGCCGGCGGCGATGGCCGTCATGCCCGGGGCACCGTAGCCTCGGATCGAGCCCCCGGCGATGCCCAGGCGGGCCAGCTTGGGCACCAGCACGGCCGGAAATCGGGCCTTCTCCCAGTACTCGTTGATGATGGGCACCACCTCGGCATCGCAGAACGCCCGCACCCGGTCCCGGACCGACCGTTCCCTGGCCGTCAGCAGCTCGTCCAGCAGGTAGAAGTCGGTCGCCTGGGGCTGGACCGGGCGCGGGCTGTCGAGGTCGCCGGCCCCGGTCTTGGCGGCCTTGAGCCGGCCGGCCTGCGGCTTGGAGGCCCGGGCCGCGGCGG
>JBBSHA010000245.1:0-3569 GCA_038253595.1 Candidatus Dormibacterales bacterium | reverse complement strand
GCCGGCCGGGCCACCTTCGAGAGCCTGGCCGACCATCTCCAGCAGATCGATGCCCCGGTCGGCCGGCTGGGCCTGCTCGTCCTCGATGCCTCGACCCGGGCCGTCGGCTCGGTATCGACCGGCGACGCCGCCTACATCGCCTACACGGTCCGGCTGGCCGACCTGGGAGCGCGCCGGGACGCGCTCGCGGCCCGGATTCGCGGGGCGCTGGCAGGTGCCGCCTTCGCCCGCCGGCCCCTGGACCCGGTCACGGCCGCCCGGCTGGCAGGCGAGGCAGACCGTCTTCTGGCCGAGGCGGCCGGCCTGTGAGGCCCCTGGTCGGGATCACGTGCGGCCGGCTCGGTCCCCAACCGATCTACGGCGTCAACCAGGCCTACGTGGGCGCCCTCCAGGAGGCCGGCGCCGACGTGGTGCTCCTGCCTCCCGGCATCTCCGAGGCGGTGCTCCAGCGGCTCGACGGCCTGCTGCTGCCCGGAGGGCCGGACGTCCACCCCCGACACTACGGCCGCCGGCTCGCGGGCGCGACCGCAATGGACGAGCCGCGGGACGAATCCGAGATGGCGTTGGTCCGCGCGGCGGCAGCCGGGCGGCGGCCGCTATTCGGCGTCTGCCGGGGTCAGCAGGTGGTCAACGTGGCCCTCGGCGGCTCGCTTCACCAGGACGTGGCCGGGCACGCCTGGGAGGGCCGTCCCCGCGACCAGGTGACCCATTCCGTGCGGATCGAGGCCGGGACCCGGCTCGCCGCCATCGCCGGCACCGCCGCCCTCATGGTCAATTCCGGCCACCACCAGGTGGTGGACGGCGTCGCCCCCGTCCTGACCGTCAGCGCGGTCAGCCCCGGCGATGGCTACGTCGAGGGCCTGGAGTCGGCTGACGGGACCATCCTCACCATCCAGTGCCACCCCGAGGAGCTGGTCTCGGGCCAGAGCTGGGCCCGGGCGCTGTTCGCGGACTTCGTCGCCCGCTGCTCCGCCGGCCGCCCGTAGTTACGGGCCGCGCCGCCTGCGGCCATCGCGCTGCTCAAAGCCGGCCGAAAGTGGGCGGCCGGTGGAGACGGCCGTAACCACGCGGCGCGATGGCTCCGTTGCATGGCCTGGAAATGACTGACGAGGCCGGCCCCTACGCCGGCCAGCTATCGCCGGACGCTCGCTAGCCTTCGCCTCCGCTGGACCCCAGGCTGCGCGTTGGTGGTGGCCAGGTCGGCCTCGCCTGCTCGCTGGCGGTGGCCCTGGGGGGGTGCTGCTGCGGCCGGAGTCGAGCGCTGGCAGGCGCGGGTCCTGGCGGTCGGCGCCCGTCGCCTTCGGCAGCTGGTTCACCATCCGGCAGAGTCCGTGGCTGCTCTGGCCCTCTCTGGCGGCCACGGTCCTGCTGCTGAGCGTGGCCGCCTCCCTTGCCGTTCGGGGATCGTTGCTCGATCTCAGCTTCGTTGAATTCCTGGCCGGGACCGCCAACGGCATGCTCCACTGGCCGGCGCGGGCTTCGTGGCCCGACCCATTCTAAGGAGCCGCTCCCGGATGGGCCGGCTGCTGCCACTCCTGCGCGGGCTCCTGATCGCGGTCCCGATCGCCGTGCTGCTGGTCGCTCTACTGGCCTCGGCCGACCCCATTTTCGCGTCGTTTCTCCGGCTGAACCTCGACCTCGGCCGGCTCGCCCTCGACACCGCGGCCGTCCTCCTGCTGGCCCTGGCGAGGAAACCTACGGGTTCACGATGCTGCGCCTCTACAGCCCCCTCTTCGCAGGCTGGATCGGGGTCGTGTTCCTGCTCTTCGCGGCCGACCTGGCGGGGCTTCTGCGCAGCCGGCGCTGGTTCGTTGGAACGGTGCTGGTCACCGCCCTGAGCGCCCTCATGATCCTGAACTTCGCGAACCCGGAGGCCGTCGTGGTGCAGATGAACGTGGGGCGCGCGCAGCACAGCCAGAGGCTTGATGCGGGCTACCTGGGCGAGCTCTCGAGTGATGCGACCCCGGTGCTGCTGGCCGCCGCTGGTGAGCTGGCCCCGTCACTTCGGGCGCAGGTCATCCAGGGTGCCTGCATCGGGAGCAGAACCTATGCTCCGGAGCGGGCCGCATACAACGCTTCCGCCGCTCAGGCGGCCGGCGCTCGCCGTCAGCTCTGCTGAGAGATCAGTGCCACCCGTGGCTACGAGCGCGCGCCGTCTCCGGCCAGTGCCGTGCGGGCCTCCTCGAGGAGCGCGCGGGCGCGGTCCTGCTCGCGGTTGACGGCAGCCGCCTCGGCGCGGCCCAAGAGGTGCACCACCGCCTCCCAGCGGCCCGGCTCGCTCTCGTTCAGCGCCGCCTTGACCTGGCCCATCGACTGGGTGGCGAAGAGCAGGCCGCCGCCCGGATTGTCGAGGATCTGGCCGGCCAGGAGCAGCTGGCTGCGGGCCCACTCCAACATCCCGGAGCCGCCGAAGAGGACTGGGCCCTTGGGCCGGAGCACGTCCACGACGAGATTCTAACCTTCGCCCGGGCGGTGCCCTTCGCCGGCCAGCCGGAGCAGCGGGGCGGCTTCCAGCCGGTACCCGGTCCAGCCCTCGTGGGGGCGGGCGTCAAGGCGGTCGTAGAAGCGGATCGCGTCCTGGTTCCAGTCCAGGACCGACCATTCCAGGCGGCCGCAGCCCCGCTCCACGGCGATCGCCGCCAGCCGCGCCAGGAGGGTCCGGCCGACGCCCAGGCCGCGCCGGGTGGGGAGCACGAACAGGTCCTCCAGGTACAGCCCGGGGCGGCCCAGGAACGTCGAGAAGGTGGGGAAGAAGAGCGCGGCTAGCCCCTCCTCGGTCATCGCCACCTCGCCGGCCAGCCGCTCGTAGGCGGCGAGCGCCCGGATCAGGGAGGCGATCAGCGGCACGTCGGCGGGCTCGCCGGCGCGAACCGAGATCGACGGGGTCCGGCCGGCCATGGCCGCTATCGTCGCAGGCGGGGGTCCAGGGCGTCCCGGAGCGAGTCGCCGAGCCAGTTGAATCCGAAGACGGCCACGCTGATGGCGGCCCCGGGTACCACCGTGAGCCACCAGTCGCCGTTGACCAGGAAGCGCTGGCCGGCGAAGATCATGAAGCCCCAGTCGGGAGTGGGCGGCGGGGCCGCCAGGCCGAGGAAGGAGAGTGTCGCCTCGGCCAGGATGGCGAAGGCGGCCGACAGCGAGACCTGGACGATCAGCGGGTTGAGCAGGTTGGGCACGATGTGGCGGAGGATGAGCCGGCCCGGGGTCGCGCCCAGAGAGCGGGTCGCGGTGACGAAGTCGAGCGACCTCAGCTGGAGCACCTGGGCCCGGGTGAGGCGGGCGTAGACGGGGATCTGGACGATGCCGATGGCGAGCATCGCGTTGCGTAGGTTGGGGCCCAGGGCGGCCACCAGCGCGATCGCCAGGATCAGCGCCGGGAAGGCCAGGATCGCATCCACCACCCGCATCAGCAGGAGGTCGGTGAGGCCCCCGCGGTAGCCGGCGGTGATCCCGGTCAGGCCCCCGATCAGCAGCCCGACCGCCACCGCCACGAAGGCGACCGGCAGGGAGACGCGGCCCCCCCAGACGACGCGCGAGAGCTCGTCCCGGCCCAGCTCGTCGGTGCCCAG
>JBBSHA010000244.1:0-3657 GCA_038253595.1 Candidatus Dormibacterales bacterium | reverse complement strand
TGGTCACCACGCCGTCGCCGGCCGCATAGGCGCCATCGCGGCCGGCGACCCGGCCGGAGGCGTCGGCGTCCCGGGGCGGCGAGTGGCCCTGCGTGCTCAGCCATTCCCGACAGTCACTCCCACCGTCAAGGACGGCGCACCACGGCCGGCCGGCCGGCGCCGGGGTGTCCCAGCCGGCGGCCTCGAGGCGGAGAACGCCGGCCCCCACGAGCGCGCCGGCGAGTGGCGCTGCGGCCCTGCCGCCGATCACCAGCAGGCCGTCGAGGGCGGATCGCGCCGGGCCCAGTCGAACCGCCACGTGCTTCAACTCCGGCTGCAGCGAGCGGGGATCCAGCGCGGCCGGCGTCAGCCGGTTGATCCAGGCGCCGCGGTCCCAGAGCGGGGAGTTGTGAAAGGATGCCGACACCGTGCCCCGGGGAACGTCCTCGGTGCAGAGCGCCCGACCCCTCCAACTGCCCCGGCGCGAGGTGAGCTCGACGACCTCGCCGTCGGCCACCCCGGCGGTGGCGGCGTCGAGCGGGTGAACCTCGAGGATCGGTCCGGGATCGAGCCGGCGCAGCTCGGCGACCTTGCCCGTCTTGGTGAGCGTGTGCCAGGAGTGGGCGGTCCTGGCGGTGGTGAGTCGCAGCGGGTACTCGTCTGTGGGCGGCTCGGCCGGGGGCACGTGGGGGGTGGCGTTGAACCGGGCACGGCCGCCGGACGTGGCGAAGACGCCGTCGGTGTAGCGGCGGGCCGTTCCCGGCGAGTCCCGGTCCGGGCAGGGCCATTGCAGCGAGCCCTCACGACGCAGCCGCTCATGGCTGATCCCGCTCATGTCGCAGGTTCGACCCCTGGTCAGAGCGGCGTGCTCGTCGAACACGTCGGCCGCGTCCTCGTAGGAGAAGTGGGCGCCGTGGCCGAGGTGGCGTCCCAGGTCGGCGAAGATTCTCCAGTCCGCGCGTGCCTCCCCGGGCGGTGGCACCATCGCCTGAGCCAGCGTGACCCGTCGCTCCGACGAGGTGGCGGTACCGGTCTTCTCCGCCCACCCGGCCGCGGGGAGGAGAACGTCGGCGAACAGGCTGGTGTCGGTGGGGTGGAACAACTCCTGGACCACCACCAGCTCAGCTCGGCGCAGGGCCGCCTCGGCACGGGTGCCGTCGGGCATCGAGGCGATGGGGTTGGTGCCGGCGATCCAGAGGGCCCGGACCCGGCCGTCGAGGAGCCCGTCGATCAGCTCCATCGCGCTCAGCCCGCGCTCCGGGGCGATCGGCCCCGAGCCCCAGAACTCGCTGACCTCCGCCCGGTCCCTGGGATCGGCGAGCTTGCGGTGAGCGGCCAGCTCGGTGGCCATGCCCCCCACCTCGCGCCCGCCCATGGCGTTGGCCTGGCCGGTCAGCGAGAAGGGTCCGGTGCCGGGACGGCCGATCTGCCCGGTGGCCAGGTGCAGATTGATCAGGGCGAGGTTCTTGGACACCGCCGCGATCGACTGGTTCAGGCCCTGACACCAGAGGGACATCGTTGCCGCGGAGCTGCCGAAGAGCCGGGCCGCCTCGCGGATGGCGTCGCCACCGACTCCGCACTCTGCGGCCGCCCGCTCCACCGGCCATTCCGCCGCCACCGCCTCGGCCTCGGCAAAGTCGTCGGTGTGCCGGCGGACGAAGGCGGTGTCGGTCAGGCCCTCGGCGAGGCATACGTTGAGCATGCCCAGCAGTAGGGCGACGTCGCTGCCGGGGGTGATCGGCAGGTGGAGGTCTGCCGCCGCCGCCGTCGGCGTGCGGCGGGGGTCGACCACGATCCAGCGGGCTCCCGTCCGGCGCCGGGCGTCGAGCAGACGGCCGAAGACGATGGGATGGGTCTCGGCGGCGTTCGAGCCCAGGAAGATGACGCAGGTGGCATGCTCACCGTCCTCGTAGCATCCGGGTGGAGCGTCGCTGCCGAAGGCCAGCTTGTACGCGGCCGCCGCCGAGGCCATGCAGAGGCGGGAGTTGGTGTCGACGTTGTTGGTGCCCAGGAAGCCCTTGACCAGCTTGTTGGCGACGTAGTAGTCCTCGGTGAGCAACTGGCCGCTCAGATAGAAGGCGACCGAGTCCCTGCCGTGCTCGGCCTGGATCGCGGTCAGCCGGCGGGCGCAGTCGCCCAGGGCGTCGTCCCAGCCCACCCTCTCCCAGGTCCGGCCCCGGTCGAAGCCGCCGGCAGCGTCCAGAGGCCGGCGCAGGGGGTGCAGCAGCCGGTCGCCGGGACGGACGGTGCCGGCCAGGCGCTGGCCCTTGGAGCAGAGGCCGCCGCGATTGGTGGGGTGGTCCGGATCCCCGCGCACGCTCGTCACCATGCCGCCACGCGTGGTCGCCAGAACGCCGCAGCCCACCCCGCAGTACGGGCAGACGGTGCGAACCTCACTCTGGGGGGAGGGCGGTGGGGAGAGGGCCATGCGTTTTTCCGGTGGTGGCGGTGGGCACACCGTGCCGCGACGGCAACATTGTCGCCCGCTGCGGGGTCGGGGTCATCGTGCTTCCCGCCCGAGAGCGCACGGTGCCCGGTTGTGCCGCCTGGGCCCGAGCCTGCGTCACGCTTGCGAGATCGGAGCCGCCTCCGCACATCAGGTGATAGCTCTACTATCATGTCGGCATGCCCGACTTCGCCAGGCGTGCCGCCACACGGGTTATGGCCACCTTCCCGGGGCGGGTCGTCAAGCGTTACATGGAGGCCAAGGGAGGGACGTGGGCCCAGGTGGTGGCCTGGAATGCCCTGTTCGCCCTCTTCCCCATGGTGCTGGTCGCGGTCACCCTGCTGGGTCTGCTCCTTCACGACCCGGGCACCGCTTCGAGCATCGAGACCAAGGTCGCCGCCACCGTGGGGGGTTCCGCGGCAGACCAGAAGGCCATTTTCGACGCCTTCCAGGCCTTCAAGAATCGAACCGGCCTGCTGGCGCTGGTGGGATTCGTGGGCCTGCTGTGGAGTGGCTCAGCCCTGATGGGCGCCTTTGACGAGGCTGTCAACTCGCTCTATCCCTGCAAGCCCCGGGACTTCCTGCGCCAGAAGCTGATGTCGGTGGGGATGATGCTCATCTTCACCGTACTGACTGTGCCGCTGATCCTGAGCTCGAGCATTCTGCCACTGTTGAAAGACATTCCGGGGATCCCGGATCTGCTGTCCAGTGGCCCTGTCGCCTTCCTGCTTCAGGCCGGCCTGGGCGTGATCGATGGGGCGCTGCTGCTGGGCGCCATCTATTACGTCATCCCCAACCGCAAACAGAAGCTGCGGCAAACCCTGCCCGGCGCCATCACGGGCGGCGTGCTGCTCGAGGCCCTGACCCTGCTCTTCCCGCTGTATTTCAAGGTGTCCGGAGGCTTTGCGACCTACGGCAAGACGTTCTCGCTGTTTTTCGTCCTGCTGACCTACTTCTACTTCCTTGGCCAGATCGTCATGGTCGGCGCCACCGTCAACGCGGAGGTCGATCCCCGCTCCGGTGAGTGCGTCGAGCAGGCGGAGACCACCGGGGTACAGGATCGACCGGGGCCTGCGGAGACGCCGGAGGAGGCAGGCCTTCGAGGCACACTGCCCGCGTAGCCGCGCAGTTCAGCGGCCGTCGCCTGGAGCCGCCGGTGTGGCCACGATGCGTAGGATCTCCGCGCCGTGACGGTCCAGCTTGGCCGGGCCTACGCCGCGCAGGGCGGCGAG
>JBBSHA010000243.1:0-3660 GCA_038253595.1 Candidatus Dormibacterales bacterium | reverse complement strand
GGCCCTGGTCGCCATCGTCTTCGCGGTCGTGCTGGGGGTGGCGATGGGCGTGCTGGCGGCCACCCGTCACAACACCCGGGTCGATCTGGTCGTTTCCGGGATCGGCGTCTTCGGGGTCTCGATCCCGGTCTACTGGCTGGGCCTGATGCTGATCCTGGTCTTCTCCCTGGACCTCCACCTGCTCCCGGCAGGCGACGCCCAGGACCCGCTCGGGATCGTGCTCCCGGGCTTCACGCTGGCGGCGTTCTCGATTGGCTTCATCGCCCGCCAGACGCGCTCCGCAATGCTCGAGGTGCTGGGCCAGGACTTCGTCCGAACCGCCCGCGCCAAGGGCGCCGGCCGTCGCTCGGTGCTGGTCCGGCACGCGCTTCGCAACGCCCTGCTGCCGATCATCACCACGATCGGCCTCCAATTCGGCACCCTGCTCGGGGGCGCGGTCCTGACCGAGACGGTCTTCAGCTGGCCGGGCGTAGGCCGGCTCCTGATCGACTCCATCTTCTCCCGCGACTACGCCGTGGTCCAGGGCATCGTGTTCCTGCTCGCGGTGGTGTTCATCATCGTCAACCTGGGCACCGACCTGCTCTATGCCTATGTCGATCCCCGCATCCGCTACAACTGACCTCCGGGACCTGACCCGGGCCACGGGCGCCGAGTTCGCGGGCGGCAACCGCGTCTGGGACCGCCTGCGCCACCACCCGAGCGCGCTCTTCGGCGCCGGCGTGCTCGCCTTCTTCCTGCTCTGCACGCTGGTCGGCCCATTGCTCTGGCGCTACGACCCCGCCCACCAGGTCCTCGCCGACTCCTACTTCGGACCCTCGGCGGCCCACCCGCTGGGGACCGACGACCTCGGCCGCGACGAGCTGGTCCGGCTCTTCTACGGCGTGCGCTGGACGCTCGCGCTGGGCTTCGGGGCGGTCGCCCTGGGGATCGCGATCGGGGTACCGGCGGGCGCCATCTCCGGTTACTACGGGGGCTGGCCGGACCTCTTGATCCAGCGGCTGGTGGATGTCATCCTGGCCTTCCCCGGCTTCCTCCTGGCGCTGGCCCTGGTGGCCGGGCTCGGGGTCGGGCTGCGCAACGTGGTCATCGCCGTCGGTATCGCCTCCCTCCCGGCCTTCGTGCGCCTGGTCCGGGCCTCCGCCCTCAGCGTTCGCGAGCTGCCCTACGTGGAGGCGGCGCGGGCGCTGGGCGTGCCCTCCTGGCGGATCCTGCTCCGGCACGTGATCCCCAACTCGCTGGCTCCGGTGATCGTCCAGGCCACGCTCCAGCTGGGCAACGCGATCCTGGTCGCGGCCGGCCTCGGTTTCCTCGGCCTCGGCGTCCAGCCGCCCACGCCAGAGTGGGGGGCGATGCTGGGCGCGGGCCGCCAGTACTTCTTCTCCGACCCCGCCCTGGTCACCTACCCGGGGCTCGCCATATTCGGCGCGGTGCTCGCGTTCAACCTGGTCGGCGACGGTCTCCGCGACGCGCTGGACCCCCGGCTCAAGTAGCCTCGTCACTGGGGACGGCTCCCCGGTACTCAACTCTTGGTGGAATTACCCGTCGCCGCCCCGGCCCCCTGGCCACGCCTCGGCCGGCTGCTGGCCGGCGCAGCTGGCCTCTTGCTGCTCATCCTGCTCGCCGGCCTGGCCATGGTCTGGTCGCAGCTGCCCTCGCCCACCACCCTCGACCAGCGCGTGGCGGCCGTGTCCCACCAGGCAGGCCAGGTACCGCTGACCGGCCCCGAGGTGCCGGCGGTGCTGGGCCACGCCCTGGTCGCCTCCGAGGACGAGCGCTTCTACAGCCACCACGGCCTGGACAGCATCGGAATCGGCCGCTCCATCTACGACGACCTGCGCTGGCGCTGCCTCTGTGAAGGCGGCTCCACCATCACCCAGCAGCTGGTCAAGCTGGCCTACTATCCTGAGGCCCGGGTCGTCGAGCGCAAGCTGCCGGGCATGCTGATGGCGCTCCGCATCGAGACCCGGTACAGCAAGGCCCACATCCTCGCCGCCTACTTCTCGGTCGCCTACACCGGGCAGGGGCTGCTCGGGGCTCGGGCCGCGGCCCGCACCTACTTCGGCCGCGAGCTGGGCACCATCGACGTCGCCCAGGCCGCCGAGATCGCCGGCCTAGTGCAGTCGCCGGCCGGCTCCGACCCCCGCGTCCACCCCGGCCGGGCCCGAGTCCAGCGCGACCAGGTGCTGGCCCGGATGCTGGAGGCCGGCTACGTCAGCCGCTCCGCCTACGACTTGGCCCGCTTGGAGCCACTGCTTGGCACCGGGTCGTAGCCGGGGCAGGACAGCACCGGCAGCCGCGGGTAGCGCGGGAAGCGGGGATCGGTCGCCGAGCGCCGGCACAGCCAGAACACCTGGTGGGCGCCCGGGATCCGCCGGCCTCGGGTGCAGACGGCGCAGAGGCCGGCGCCCAGCGCCACCGGCGCGCGCGGCTCGTGGGGCGGCTCAGGCCTCGGCAAGCGCCCGCAGCTCGGCCGCCCGCTCGCCCGGCCAGACGACGATGCCGTCGTCGTCGGCGACCAGGAAGTCCCCGGGCCGGACCTCAATCCCGCCCACCTCGACCGGTTCGGCCACGCTGCCCGGTCCCTTCTGAGCCGGCCGTAGCGGCGTCACGCCCCGGCACCAGATGGCCAGCGGGAGCACCCGCAGCTCCGCGGAGTCGCGCACCAGGCCGTCCGTGACCACGGCAGTGAAGCCGCGGGCGACCAGTTGGGCACCCACGGTCCCGCCCAGGCAGGCCGCCCGCGAGCCATCCGCGCCCGCGATGACCAGCACCGGGCCGTCGAGCGGGCCGCGCTCGAGCGCCCGGCGGACGAACAGGTTGTCGCCGGCCACCACCCGGCACGTGCTCACCGGCCCCGCCGCCGGCCGGCCGGGTGTCAGCGGCCGCAGGCTGCCGTCCAGCACCCCCCGGCCCCCGGCGGCGTCACTGGCGTCGGTGGAGGTGAGTCCCATCGCCCGACAAGGTAGCAAGGCGCAGGACGCTAGCCGCGATGACCCAGCCGGGCCGCCGCCCAGTCCTCGATGCGCGCCTCGACGGTGAGCAGGAGCAGCGCCTCCAGCGCCACCAGCAGGCCGGGCGCGCCCCGGCGCAGCGAGCGCCCGGCCAACAGCGCCGCGTAGCCGAGGTAGATCGGATCCCGGACGCCGGGGACGGCCCCGGCCCGGGCCCGGACGGGGGGCCGGGGGCCTGTGCGGAAGAGGTCGGCGTTGACCGCCGCACCGAGCCCGAGCGCCCGGAAGCCGAGCCCGACCAGGGTCAGGCCGGCCGCCTCCAAACCCCACCCCAGCGCTCGCCAACCCGGACCGGGACGCGGGGCCGGCCGCGCCGATGCCAGCGCCCACGCCAACCCGAGCCAGCCGGGCAGGATCAGCCCGGCGTGGACCAGCCAGGCCCGCCGCCCGAACCCGCGGCTGAGCAGCCGGTGGCGGCCCTGGACGGCCACCGCCGCGCTGTTGACCGTCACCGCCAGCAGCAGCGCGGGGGCCGGTCTCACGGCCAGACGGCTCTGGTCAGCGCGCCGCGAGGTCGCGGAGGGCGTCCTCCACCCCCCGGTGGAAGGTCGGGTAGGCGTAGATCATCCGGCGCAGCGTGGTGATCGGGATCTCGGCCTTGATGGCCAGGGTCAACATGGCCAGCACCTCGCCCCCGCGCGCCCCCATC
>JBBSHA010000242.1:0-3675 GCA_038253595.1 Candidatus Dormibacterales bacterium | reverse complement strand
CGCCCGGGCCGACTGCCGCCCCCGGCGGCAGCGCCGCGCCGGAGCCGGCCAACCCGGCCCGGCGGCGGACGGCGCGGCGACCGGCCGCGGGCGGCGGCCCCCCTCGGACCGCAGGCAGGGGGGGCGATGGCTGAGCTGCGCGGTTCCTGGGGCGAGGCCCCCCACCACCTGCTGACCGGCCGGTTCGGCACCCCCGACCTCTTCAAGTTCGCCGTCTACCGCCAGCAAGGCGGCTTCGAGGCTCTGGAGAAGGCGCTGGGGATGGAGCCGGGGGCGGTCACCGCCGAGGTCAAGGCCTCCGGCCTCCGCGGCCGCGGCGGCGCCGGCTTTCCGACCGGGGTCAAGTGGGGCTTCATGCCGCCCCCCGACGGCGGCCCCCGCTACGTGGTGGTCAACGCCGACGAGTCCGAGCCGGGCACGTCCAAGGACCGCTACATCATGGAGAACTCGCCCCACCTGCTCCTGGAGGGCATCTGCATCGCGCAGTGGGCGATCCAGTCGCACCAGGCCTGGATCTACATCCGGGGCGAGTACGACCTCCCTCACCGGATGCTGGTCGACGCGATCGCCGAGCTGCGCGCGAAGGGCATCCTCGGCGCCCGCCCCTTCGGCCGTGATTACGCGCTGGACATCCAGCTCTACCGCGGCCACGGGGCCTACATCTGCGGCGAGGAGACCGCGCTCCTGGAGTCCCTGGAGGGGAAGCGAGCCCAGCCCCGCTCCCGACCCCCCTTCCCCGCGGTCAAGGGCGCCTGGGGCCGGCCCACCCTGCTCAACAACGTGGAGACGCTGGCCAACCTGCCCTGGATCATCGGCCACGGCGGGGCCGCGTACACCAGGTTCGGGACCGCCAAGTCCGCCGGCACCCGGCTGCTCTCGGTGAGCGGCCAGGTCCAGAAGCCGGGCGTGTACGAGATCGAGCTCGGGATCCCGTTCCGGCAGGTGATCATGGAGCTGGCCGGCGGGCCCCTGCCCGGGCGCCGGATCAAGGCCTTCTGGCCGGGGGGGTCGTCGGCACCGGTCCTGACCGCCGCCCATCTCGACATCGGCACCGACCTCGAGGCCTTGGCCGCCGCCCACTCGATGGCCGGCTCGGGGGGCGTGATCGTGGCCGACGACAGCACCTGCATCGTGCGGGCGGCCCACCGCCTGCTCCAGTTCTACGCGCGGGAGTCGTGCGGCAAGTGCACCCCCTGCCGGGTCGGCGGCAACTGGGCCGTGCGCACCTACGAGCGCCTGCTCGCGGGCGAGGGCGGCCCGGGCGACCTCCAGACCCTGGACCGGGTCCAGCTCGGGCTGGCCGGCGGCCGCTGCCTGTGCGGCCTCGGCGACGCGGCGGGCTGGGTGATCGAGTCCTCGATGAACCAGTTCCGCGAGGAGTACGAGGAGCACACGCGCGGCGAGTGCTCGGTGGCCAGGCAGAGGCTGGCGGTCAGTGCCTGAGGATCGCGAGAACCGGGAGGCGCGGCAGTCCCCCCAACCGCGCTCCAAGGCCCACGCGGCGGAGCCGGGTGACCGGCAGGCCGACCATCCCAAGCCCCCGGACCTGGTGACCCTGACGATCGACGGCCAGGCCGCCACCGTGCCCCGGGGAACGCTGGTCGTGGAGGCCGCCAAGCTGCTCCAGATCGAGGTTCCGGTGTTCTGCTACCACCACAAGATGAACCCGGTCGGCGCCTGCCGCCTCTGCCTGGTCGAGATCAGCCCGGGGCCGCCCAAGCCGCAGACCGCGTGCACGACCCCCGTCGCCGAGGGCATGACGGTGAGGACCAACAGCGGGCTGGCGGTGGGCGCCCGGGCCGACATCCTGGAATTCGAGCTGGTCAACCACCCCCTCGACTGCCCGGTGTGCGACAAGGGCGGCGAGTGTCCGCTCCAGGACTTCACCTTCCGCCACGGCTACCCGGTGAGCCGCGTGGTCGGGCCCCGGATGCACTTCCAGAAGCCGATCCCGCTCTCGGCCAGCATCGCGCTCGACCGCGAGCGCTGCGTCCTCTGCTACCGCTGCACCCGCTATTACGACGAGATCGCGTGGGAGCAGGAGCTCACGGTCGACCAGCGGGGGGCCGAGTCCTACATCACCAGCCAGCTCGACCGGCCGCTTCAGTCCCATTTCAGCGGCAACATCCTGGACCTCTGCCCGGTCGGCGCCCTCACCTCGCGCGTGTGGCGCTTCGAGTCCCGGCCCTGGGACATGAACCAGTCCGCCTCGGTGTGCTCCAAGTGCTCGGTCGGCTGCAACGTCACCCTCTGGGAGCGTCGCAACCGGCTGGTCCGGGTCACCTCCCGGGAGAACGACGAGATCGACGACGGCTGGCTCTGCGATCGCGGGCGCTTCGACTACACCCACGTCAACGACCCCGCCCGGCTGCGCGTGCCCAGCGTCCGCGGCACGAGCGCGACGTGGGAGTCCGCCCTCCAGGAACTGACCCGGGGCCTCCAGGGGCGCCGGGTCGGGATCTCCCTGCCCCAGGACGCGACCAACGAGGAGCTGTTCCTGGTCAGCCGGCTACTGGACGGCCCGCTCCGGGGCGCCCGGCTGGCGATGCAGAACCGGACCCTGCTCTCGGCTCCGTCCGCCCCCACACTCCCCATCCGCCGCCTCGACGAGGCGCGGACGATCGTGATCGTCGCCTCCGACACCGCCGACGACGTGCCGGTGATCAACCTGCGGGTCAAGAAGGCGGTCAGCAAGCGGGGCGCCCGGCTGCTCATCGTCCACGCCGGCGAGCTGGACCTGGACCGCTGGCCGGATGCCTTCCACGTCCGCCCGGAGCCTGGCCGGACCGCCGATGCGGTGCGCCGCCTGGCCGGCCACGAGCTGCTCCGGGAGAGCCCGGTCGCCATCCTCTTCGGAGACGGCCGCGGCGTCGAGGACGTGACCGGGCTGGAGGCGGCCGTCGCCGCCCTCGCCGCCAAGGTGGGGGGCGATCTGATGCCGCTCTACCGGGGCACCAACGAGCGAGGCGCCCTGGCGGCCGGGCTGGCTCTGGAGCCCGACGACCTCGCGGGCTGCGAGGCCGTCCTCTGCTGGGGTCCGACGCCGCCGGCGGGAATCCCCGCCTCAGCCGGGTTCGTCGCCGTCTGGGACACGCTGCTCCGAACCGAGCACGGCGAGCCGGACGTGGTCCTGCCCGCGGCCAGCTTCGCCGAGACCCAGGGCAGCTACACCAACGTCGAGGGCCGGGTCCAATTCCTGCGCCCCGCGCTGCGCCTGGCCCCTCCGCTGCGCGAGGGCTGGGACGTGCTCGGCGATCTCGCCACCCGGCTCGGACTCGAGGACGCCGGCTACTCCGGGCCGGTCGAGGTCGCCCGCGCGGCCGCTGCGGCCATCCCCGCCTTCGCAGCCCTGGCCGAACCGGCGCCCGCCCCCAGGGGCGCCGGCCTGGTGCTGCAGGGTCCCGCGCGCCCGTGAACACGACCTTCCTGGCCACCCCGGACCCGCTCGGCATCTTCGCCAACCCGGTTGGGCACTGGGTGGTGGTGGTCGGGGCGATGCTGCTGCTGTTCTTCGTGCTGATCACCGCCACCGCCTACACCGTCTACTTCGAGCGGGTGGCGCTGGGCCGGCTGCAGAGGCGGCCAGGGCCCAACCGGGTGGGACCGTTCGGGCTCCTTCAGCTGGCGGCCGACGGGATCAAGATGGTGACCAAGGAGAGCTTCCTGCCCGAGGGT
>JBBSHA010000241.1:0-3770 GCA_038253595.1 Candidatus Dormibacterales bacterium | reverse complement strand
CACCGGCAACCGCAAGCTCAAGTCGCTGAGCGACATGCTGAAGGGCAAGCAGGGCCGGTTCCGCCAGAACCTGCTCGGCAAGCGAGTCGACTACTCGGGCCGCTCGGTCATCGTGGTCGGGCCCGAGCTGAGGCTCAACGAGTGCGGGCTGCCCAAGAAGATGGCGCTCGAGCTGTTCAAGCCCTTTGTGATGCGGGAGCTGGTGAACAAGGGCTACACGACCAACATCAAGTCCGCCAAGCGGATGGTAGAGCGGGCCCGGCCCGAGGTCTGGGACGTCCTCGACGAGGTCATTCACGAGCACCCGGTCATGCTCAACCGCGCCCCCACCCTGCACCGCCTGGGCATCCAGGCCTTCAACCCGGTGCTGGTCGAGGGTTCGGCGATCCAGATCCACCCACTGGTCTGCGCCGCCTTCAACGCCGACTTCGACGGCGACCAGATGGCCGTCCACGTGCCTCTCTTCTCAGGAGCCATCGCCGAGGCCAAGAACCTGATGATGAGCTCCCAGAACATCCTGTCCGCGGCGGACGGCCACCCCGTGGTGGCGCCGACCCAGGACGTGGTACTGGGCTGCTACTGGCTGACCGCAGTCCGCGGCGAGCAGCCCCAGGGCGAGGCCGCCACCAAGCTGAGCACGTTCTCCAGCCCCGATGAGGTGCTGCTGGCCCACGAGGGCGGCGCCGTGCGCCTCCAGGAGTGGGTCCGCGTGCGCATCGACGGCCGGCTGCTGGTCACCACGCCCGGCCGCGTCACCTTCAACTCGGCGTTGCCCGTGGGCCTCGCGCCACAGCTGGAGGAGGCGGAGACGCCCTCCGGCGAGCCGAACGCCAACCTCCCGCTGCCCTTCCAGAACGCGCACCTCGACCGCAAGGGCCTGCGCGCGCTGATCTCCGAGATCTTCCGGCTCTACGGCAACCTGGTCACCGCGGAGGTGGTCAACGACCTGAAGCGGCTCGGCTTCAAGTACGCCACCAAGGCCGGCATCACGATCTCGGCCTTCGATATCCCGCACCCGGCGGCCAAGGCGGAGATTCTCGTCGCGACCGACAAGGAGGTCGACGAGGTCGAGCGGATGTACCGCCGCGGCGTCATGACCGAGGACGAGCGCTATCGCAAGGTGATCGAGCTGTGGACCCGGGCCACCGACCAGGTCGCCCGCTCCACCGAGGACGCCTTCGACAAGTTCAGCCCGATCTGGATGATGATGGGCTCGGGGGCCCGCGGCAACATCCAGCAGGTCCGCCAGCTGGCGGGCATGCGCGGCCTGATGGCCGATCCCACCGGCCGGATCATCGACCTGCCGATCAAGGCCAACTTCACCGAGGGCCTGACCGTGCTCGAGTACTTCATCTCGACCCACGGCGCCCGCAAGGGACTCGCCGACACCGCCCTGCGCACGGCCGACTCTGGTTACCTGACCCGGCGCCTGGTCGACGTGGCCCAGGACGTCATCGTCCGGGCCGAGGACTGCGGCACGACCAACGGGATCTGGGTCCACGCCATCAGCCCCGAGCGGGCCCGGACCGAGCCCATATTCGAGAAGATCGCGGGCCGGATCGCCTCCGAGGACGTCGTCTCCCCGGAGGGCGAGATCCTGGCCGCCCAGGGCACCGAGATCACCGACGTGGCCGCCCGCACGGCGATCGCGGGCGGGGTCGGTGGGGTCAAGATCCGCTCGATCCTGGTCTGCGAGGCCCGGGAGGGGATCTGCCGCAACTGCTACGGCCGCAACCTGGCCACCGGCAAGCTGGTCGAGATCGGCGAGGCGGTCGGCGTCATCGCCGCCCAGTCGATCGGTGAGCCCGGCACCCAGCTCACGATGCGCACGTTTCACACCGGCGGTGTGGCCGGCGTCGACATCACCCAGGGCCTGCCGCGCGTCGAGGAGCTGTTCGAGGCTCGCATCCCCAAGGGCAAGGCCATCATCTCCGAGATCGACGGTGAGCTCGAGATCATCCGCCAGGAGGGTGCCCGCAAGGTCAAGGTGACCTCGCGCGAGGAGTTCGAGGTGTCCTACGCCGTGGAGTCGGGCATGAAGGTGGCGGTCAAGGACGGCGCCGAGGTGATGGAGGGTCAGGAGCTGGCCCGGGGCGGGGACGCCGTGCTCCGCACCCGCCACTCCGGCAAGGCCCGGGTCTCCAAGAAGGAGATCGGCATCACCGCGGTCGACGAGGAGGTCCGCGACCACCCGATCCCGCACAACGTCCGCATCCGCTCCGAGCTGGAGAAGCGGGATGGGAGCCGGGTCGTGGTCAAGGCCGGTCAGCAGATCACCGAGGGCTCGGTCAGCCCCCAGGAACTGCTCCACATCCTGGGCAAGGAGGCGGTCCAGACCTTCCTCGTGGACGAGGTCCAGAAGGTCTACCGCAGCCAGGGCGTGGACATCAACGACAAGCACATCGAGGTGATCGTCCGCCAGATGATGCGCAAGGTCCGCATCGACCAGGCTGGCGACAGCGCCCTGCTCCCGGGCGAGATCGTCTCCCAGTGGGAGTACGAGGAGGCCAACGCGGCAGCCATGGCGGAGGGGGGAGAGCCCGCCACCGCTCAGACCGTGCTGCTGGGCCTGATCAAGGCGGCGCTCAACACCACCTCGTGGCTGTCGGCCGCCAGCTTCCAGGAGACCACCAGGGTGCTCACCGAGGCCGCCATCAGCGGCAAGGTGGACCGCCTGCGCGGGCTCAAGGAGAACGTGATCATCGGCAAGCTGATCCCGGCCGGCACCGGTCTCGACTACTACAAGAAGCAGCGCGAGCAGGCCGCCAAGATGCTCGAGGAGGAACCGATCGACCTCGACACCCTGAGCGTGTAGGCCGGCTCTCCCGCTCGGCGGCCAGCATTTGTCCGGCCGCCGGCGGGATGCGTAAACCTTAAAATGATTGGTCCATTGCCGCACATCGCCCTGGGCAGCACCGCGGTCGGGGCTGCCGGTCACGCCGCCGAGCATGGGCCGGCGGTGGCTGGCCTGCTCTTCTTACCGCCCGCCATCCTGATCTTCCTGATGGGCATGAACTACGCCGCCAGCCAGGACCTGGTCGGCGGCCGCCGCTTCCTCGCCGGGTTCGAGGCCATGCCGGCGCCCCGCAAGCTGGCGATCCTGCTGTTGACCATGTCCGCGGCCATCCACATCTTTCTGGTCCCCATCCACCGCGACGACCCGCTGACCGCGGTCCTGTTCGCCCTCGACGGGGTCGCCCTGGTCGCGGTCTCGATCTCGGCCTTCCTGGTCCCGGCCTGGCGCCCGGTGGCGGTCACCCTCCTGGTGGCCAACTGATCGGCCTGGTGCCGCTGGGCGGCACCGCCGACATCGCCCTCCACGCCGTGACGGCGATCCTGGCCGGCCTGGCCGGTTGGGCGTACGCCGGCTCGCGCGACGAGGTTCGCCGCCCGGCCGTCTAACCCAAGTTCGACTTCTCCGCAGCCGAGGAGGGTGCTCCCGAAAGGGGGCGCCCTTCTTCTTTTGGTTTCGCGGGCCCGCGATGCCCGACAATGGCAGCCATGAGAGGAGGCACAGCCCTGGGGGGCATGCTGGTGGGCGTCCTGCTCGCCGCCACGCCCAGCGCTGCACTGGCCCAGCAGCCGCCGAGCCGCCAGGCCCCGCTCTACCCGGTCTACCAGCCCTACCGCCCCTACCCACCGGCCCCGATACCGGCCGTCCCCCGGCCCCAGCTGATGACGGTCGACCACCCGGGGGCGGCCAGCGTGGGCGCGATCGACAGCGGTCCCCGCAGCTCCGGCCGGGTTGCCCTCACCTTCGACGCCGACAT
>JBBSHA010000240.1:0-3780 GCA_038253595.1 Candidatus Dormibacterales bacterium | reverse complement strand
TGGCCTCGATCTCCGCCTCCGCCAGGCCCGCCAGCTCGTCGCGGGCGCCCCCCGCGGCCAGGTGTGCCTCGCACCGGGACAGGCGCTGGGGGCCGGCGCCGGTAGCGAATACGACCAGGCGGCCACGGTGGGCCAGCGCGCCGACCAGGGCGAAATCGCCGGCCCGGCGCTCCACCTCCTCCAGCCCGAAGCTGCCGCCCGCGGACCTCAGCGTCACCGCCACCAGCAGCTCGTCCGGCTCCAGGGCCGGGCTGAGCGGACCCCGGGAGAAGCCCGCGCCGGCAACCAACCGGGTGCCGCGACGGGATGCCACCTCCAGCTCGGTGTCCAGCAGCAGGGCCAGGGCGGGCCACTCGCCGGCCGGGTCCATGTGCGCCAGCGAGCCGCCCACCGTGCTCCGGTTGCGAATCTGGAAGTGGGCGATGTGGGGCAGCGCGGCCGCCACCACGGCGGGCAGGCCCGGGGTCCGCTCCAGCTCGGTCTGGGAGGTCATCGCCCCCACCCGGAGGCGGTCCGGCCCGACCTCGATTCCCCGCAGCTCGGGCAGCCGGCGAAGGTCGACGAGCAGCGCCGGCTGGGCCAGGCGCATGGCCAGCAGCGGGACCAGGCTCTGGCCGCCCGCCAGCGGCTTGGCCTCGTCGCCGTGCTCGGCCAGGATGTCCAGCGCCTCCGCCAGCGACTCCGGGCGCCGGTACTCGAAGGGCGCCGGCTTCACCGCCGGGCGGCCGCCCCCGCCGCCAGGACCTGGTCGCGGATGACCCGCAGGCGGTCCAGGCGGCCGCCTCCGAGCAGCGGGAAGATGCAGCCGTCGATCCCGGTGCCGGCCAGGGCGGCCACCCGGCGGGCGCAGTCCGCCGCCGTCCCCGCCACCGCGAGCGCGCTGGTGAGCTGGTCGGAGACGGCGGCCCGGTGGCCGGCGTGGGTGGAAAGGTGCTGGGTGTAGTCGTAGTCCGCCCGGGCCCTCTCGATCTCGGCGCGAAAACGATCCAGGCCGGGCGGAAACTCCGCGAAGCCGGCGATCAGGCGCGCCTGCGTGCTCGCCCAGGAGCGCACGTCGTCGAGGGCGGCGGCGGTGTCCGGGCGCGCCGAGAGGGTGGTGACCAGAGAGATCTCGATCTGGTTGCGGCGCCGCCCCGCCTCCTTCAGGCCCTCCTTGACCCAGGCCACCTGACGGCGGACGTAGGCCGCCTCGGCCGGCCCCATCAGGATGACCCCGTCCGCCAGGCGGCCCGCCAGCCGGCACATGCGGCGCTGGCTGGCGGCCAGCCAGATCGGGACCGGGGCGGCCAGGTGGGAAAGCCGGTGGCTGCGCCCCTCCCAGGTCCCCGCCTCACCCGTCAGAACCGCGCGGAAGAAGCCCAGCGCCGCCTCGACCTGGGCCACCCGGGCGGGCGTCCAGCCCAGCCCGTACACCGCCGAGTCGCCAGCGCCGATGCCCAGCCGGGCGCGCCCCCCGCTGACCTCCGACAGGGCCGCGATCGCGCTCGCGGTCACCGTCGGGTGCCGGGTCAGCGGGTTGGTGACGCCGGTTCCGAGCTCCATCGTGGTGGTGGCCTGGGCGGCCAGCAGGAGGCCCGTGTAGACGTCCTTCATGGCCAGCTGGGAGTCGATCAGCCACACCCGCTGGACGCCCTCCCGCTCCAGCTCGGCGGCCAGCGTGGACCAGCCTGCCAGGCTCTGGCGAGGACTGATCCCGATGCTGACCGAGAGCCTCATGGGCAAAAGGATAAGCACGGTGGCGGCCCGGGAACGGCCGGGCCGGGGGCGGGCCGGCGCGTGCCGGAAGGGGCGATCAGGCGGCGGGCGGAAAGTAGAGCGAGTAGCCGCGGCCCTGCCGGCTCACTAGGTCGCACGGCAGCCCCAGGGGCTCCAGCTTGCGGCGCAGCCGGGCCACGTAGCTGCGCAGCTGCTCGGCGGAGTGGCGGTTGCTATTCCAGGCCTGGCGGAGCAGGTCGTCGGCGGCGAAGAACTGGTTGGGGTTGGCGAGCAGGAACGACATCAGCTCCCACTCCCGGCCGCTGAGGGTGATCAGGCCCGCGCCGTGCGAGATGCTTCGCGCCTCGGAGTCGAAGGTGACCCCGCCGACCTCGATCCGGGTGGCGAGCGGCACCACCGAAGCCGGCCCCGGGCCGCGCAGGGCGGCCTTGACGGCGCCCACCAGCTCGCCCGGTACGAAGGGCTTGGGCAGGAGCTGGGCGGCGCCCGCCTCGTAGACACCGCGCGCCTCCTCGTGGGACTCGTCGAGGAGGACCACCGGCGCGTGCGCCGCCTCCTGGATCTGGCTCACGATCTCGGTCTGCCCGGTGTCGGAGGACGCGAGCCCCCAGACGATGGCGTCGAAGCGGTGGCCCTCGAGCCGGCGCAGGGCCTGGCCCACGGTGGCGACCTGCTCCGGTTCGGCGCCGGCCAGCTCGACACAGCGCGCGATCACGGCCCGGTAATCGGCGTCGCCGTCGATTACGAGCACCATCAGCGTGGCCCTCGGGCTCATGCGTGGCGGAGTCTAGCAACCTATTCCGGCGGGGACCGCAACAACATAGTGTCAGTCGGCGTCAGCTCTTGCTGACTTCTTGCGCAGCGGATGCAACAATGCGCAGGCTGCGGGGGGATCCGCACGCGCGCCGCATGGCAGCCAAGCATGGCTGGGGAGATAATTTGGCACAGTCGCCGGAGGACGACGTTCGGGTCCTGTTCGTCGAGGACGATCCCGCGGTCGCCCAGATGTACAAGCTCAAGCTGGAGCTGGACGGCTACGCGGTCGAGGTGGCGGTCGACGGCCAGCTGGCGCTCAGCATGGCCACCGAGCACCCGCCCGACATCATCTTCCTGGACATCCGGCTGCCCAAGCTGGACGGGCTGGCGGTCCTGGAGGCCCTGCGCGACGACGAGCGCACCCAGGCGGTGCCGGTCGTGATCCTCTCCAACTACTCCGAGCGCGAGCTGGTGGAGCGGGGCTTGAAGCTGGGGGCGCTGGAGTACCTGATCAAGTCGCAGACCACCCCGGCCAAGCTGGCGGGCGGCGTCGAGAGCTGGCTCAAGGCCTGAGCCCGTCCGGCAGCGCCGGTCCGTCACCCGCGCAGACCGTGCTCCAGCAGGTGGGCCCGGAAGCCCCTCGGCCGGAAGCCGAAGTCGCGGGCGACCGCGTCCCGGGCGGTGGCGTTGTCGAAACCGAACAGCTCCAGCGCGGCCGGGGTGAGCGGCGGCTCCGGGAGCACCGCCAGCAGGGACGCCTGGACCCGCGCCAGCGCCAGCGGCATCCGGAGGAGCAGGGGGCGCCGGCCCGTCATCATGGCGATCGTGGCCACGATCTCGCGCATGGTGAGGTGATCGGGGCCACCGAGAGCGATCGCCCGGCCGTCCAGCCCGGGGTCACCGATCACCCGGTCCAGGCAGGTGACCAGGTCCTGGACCCACAGCGGCTGGAAGCGGAGGCCGGGCGGCCCCAGCACCGGCACCACCGGCAGCGCCCGCACCAGGCGCGCCAGCGCGGCCACGAACTCGGCCCCCTCGCCGAACAGCACCGAGGGCTGCAGGATCACGTTCGCGATCCCGGAGTGGCGCACGGTCTCCTCCATCGCCCAGCGGGTCGCCATGTAGGTGCCGGGCGGGGCGGCGCGGGTGCCCAGCCCGGAGAGCAGGACGATCCGCCCGACACCGGCCGCCGAGGCCGCCCGGACCAGGTTCTCGGTCCCCAGGCGGTTGACCCGGTCGTACGCCCCCCGCTGCGGCTGCTTGCGGTTGGCGGTGAGGGCGGCCGCGTGGACGACAGTCTCCACGCCG
>JBBSHA010000239.1:0-3795 GCA_038253595.1 Candidatus Dormibacterales bacterium | reverse complement strand
GGCCTTGGCCATGGCGCGGGCGTCGCCCTCGAGTTCGATCGGCGGCTCGACGTTGGCCAGCGCGGCCTCGGGGTCCTTCAGGCCCGACCCCGTCAGCACCACCACGGTGGTCGAGTCGCGCTGCACCCTGCCCTCCTGGACCAGGCGCACGAGCAGCGCCAGCGGGGCACACGAGGCGGGCTCCGCGAACAGACCCTCGGTGGAGGCGAGCCGGATCTGGGCCTGCAGGATCTCGGTGTCGCTGACCGCGGCGATCAGGCCACCGGACTGGTCGCGGGCCGTGGTCGCCCCCTCCCAGGTGGCCGGGTTGCCGATCCGGATCGCGCTGGCGACGGTCTTCGGATGCTCGATCACCTCGCCCCTCACGATCGGGTCGGCGCCCTCCGCCTGGGCCCCCACCAGGCGGGGCAGGAGGCTGCAGAGGCCATCCGCCCGGTACTCCTGGAAACCCTTCCAGTAAGCCGTGATGTTGCCCGCGTTGCCGACCGGGAGGACCAGGTAGTCGGGGGCGTCGCCGAGCTCCTCCACGATCTCGAAGGCGGCCGTCTTCTGGCCCTCCAGCCGGTTCGGGTTAAGGGAGTTGACCAGGGCCACCGGGTAGCTCTCGGCGAGCTCGCGGACCACCGCCAGCGCGGCGTCGAAGCTGCCCCGGATCTGCACCACCTTGGCCCCGTACATGAGCGCCTGGGAGAGCTTGTTGAGGGCGATCTCGCCCGCCGGCACCACCACGATCGCGCGCAGCCGCTGGCTGGCCGCGTATGCCGCCGCCGAGGCCGACGTGTTACCGGTGGATGCGCAGACGAGGACCCGGGCCCCCTCCTCCATCGCCTTGGCGACCACCACCGCCATGCCCCGGTCCTTGAACGAGCCGGTCGGGTTGAGGCCCTCGTACTTGAAGTAGAGGCGGTCCAGCCCCAGGGCGGGTCCGATGTTGCGGCTGCGCACGAGGGGGGTCGAGCCCTCGCTGAGGTCGACCGCAGGGGTGGCGGCGGTGACGGGCAGCCGGTCCCGGTAGCGGGCGATGACGCCCACTCTTCAGAGGACCCTGAGGAAGCTGTTGACCAGGACCACGGGGTCGAGCCGGGCGATCCGCTCCCGGGTTCGCCGGAGGGCGGCGTCGGGGGCGGGGTGGGTGGTCACCACGAACTCGGCCGAGACATCGTCCGACTCCTTCTGGATCGCGCTCGCGATACTCACGCCCTCCTCGCCGAAGACCGCGAAGATGGCGGCCAGCACGCCCGGCCGGTCGGCCACCCGGCAGCGCAGGTAGGCCCGGGTCCGAACCTCGTCCATGGGCAGCACCCGCATCTGCGAGTTGAATTCGAACGCCGACCGGTCCTGGACCTGGCGCTGGATCGAGCGGGCGAGGTCGATCAGGTCGCCGACCACGCTGGACGATGTCGGCCGGCCGCCCGCGCCCTGGCCCAGCAGCAGCACCTCGCCGACCAGGTCGCCCTCGATGTACACGGCGTTGGCGGCGCCCTCCACGCCCGCCAGCGCGTGGCCGTGGGGAATCAGGGCGGGGTGCACACGCGCCTCCAGCAGGTCCTCGCCGGCCCGGGCGGCGTAGGCCAGCAGCTTGACCTCGTAGCCGAGTTCGCGGGCATAGCGGAAGTCGACCGGCTCGATGGCGGTGATCCCCTCCCGGAAGACCTGGTCGGGGTGGACGCGGGCGTTGAAGCCGATCGACGCCATGATCGCCAGCTTGTAGGCGGCGTCGTACCCCTCCAGATCGTCGCTGGCGTCGGCTTCGGCGAAACCCTCCACCTGGGCCGCGGCCACCGCCGTGTTCATGTCCAGGCCCTCGGCCGCCATCCGGCCGAGCACGTAGTTGGTGGTCCCGTTGATCACCGCCATCACGCGCTCGATCTGATTGGCGAGCAGGTCGACCTGGAAGGTGCTGATGAGGGGGATGCCGCCGCCGACTGCGGCCTCGAAGTAGAGGTCCACGTTCATGGCCGCCGCCAGCTCGAGCAGCTCGGGTCCGTGCTTGGCCATGACCAGCTTGTTGGCGGTGACGACGTGCTTGCGGTTGCGGAGGGCCCGCGCCAGGAAGCTGCGCGCCGGCTCCTCGCCCCCGGCCACCTCCACCACCACGTCGATCGCGGCCACGTCCAGCACCGACCCGACATCGGTGGTGAGCAGCCCCGCCGGCAGCTCAACCGCTCGCGGCTTGGCCAGATCGCGTACGGCCACCCGCTCCAGCACGAGGTCCACGCCGGCTCGGCGGCGCATGGACTCGCGCCGCGTGAGCAGGCGCTCGGCAACCTGGCTGCCGACCGTGCCGAGCCCGATCATGCCGATCCGCAGGGTCGAAGGGCGCACGCCGCTATTCTCGGCCGTCGGCCGCGGCCCCGGTCCTCAGCCCCGCCGGGTTCCCAGGTAGAGGCCGCGCCCCATCAGGCCGTCGGCCTCGTAGCCGGCCGACACCTGCGCTCGCTCGAAGGCGGCCAGGTACTCGGCATGGGTCCACAGCCGCATGGCATGGCTCTCGGTGCGATGCTGGATGCGGCCCGACTCCCCGATCAGGTAGTCGAAGTCGATGTGGGAGAGACGGTCCTCGACCCGCACCGTGCCCATCCGGGCGACGTGCACGCCGTTCCGCTCGCCGGTGTGGAGGGAGATGTGGCCGGGCAACACCGCGTCCGGGTAGAGCCAGGGCTCCACGACCAGGGCGCCCCCGGGCAGGACATGGCGGGCGAGATTGGCCACCGCCGCGTCCAGGTCCTCGGCGTAGGCGATCGAGCTGAAGAGGCAGGTCACGATCTCGAAGCGGCGGCCCAGCCCGAACCCGGTCATCTCGCTCTCGTGGACCATGGAGCCGCGCCGGCGGGCGATCGCCACCATCTCGGGGTCGAGGTCGATCCCCTCGCCGCGGTACCAGCGGGCCAGCTCCTCCAGGTGGCGGCCGGTGCCGCAGGCGACGTCCAGCAGGCCGCCCCCGTCGCGACCGACCAGCCGGTGCAGGATCGCCGCCTCGCGCTCGTAGTCATTCCACGAGTAGACGATGTCGTAGACGCGCTCGGTGCCCAGGAACATGACTCCGCCAAGGCTACGGGCCTCGCGGTTGACTTGATGGCAGTCCTCTGCGAGCGTCGTGGATGAGAAGGTGAACGAAGACCGCGGCGTGCTGCACGTGACCAACGGGGACTCCATGGCCGGGACCCTCCGGGCCGGGTTCACGGGCGAGGTGCTGCCCTGGCGCGACGTCCTTCACGAGGGCCCGGTGCCGGCCGGTTTGACCCCCGCCCGCCTGCGCCGCGTGCGGGCCGGCTTCATCGCCGGCCTGGCGGGCGAGCCGGTGGGCCGGGTTGCCGCCGAGTTCGCTGACCGGGACCGAAGGCTGGCCGACCACGCTGGTGAGCTCCTGCTTTGGTTCGAGGCCGACTCGGCGAGCTCCACGGGCACGAGCTGAAGGAACTGCTCGGCCAGAGGGTTGCGGTGAGCGCTCCGACGGTCCGGCTGGCGGCCGCCGCCTGGGCCGGCCTGCGGCGGCCGGAACCCTCGGGTCTGATCCAGTTCGCCCGCACCGAGTCGGCCCAGCTGCGCTTCCTGGGCGAGGCCTTCGGGCGCCTGTTGCGGGAGTTCCCGCACCTCTGCGACTGTCTCACCCTGACGCGGCGGCGGACCCTGCTGGCGGTGTCCGGGGGCGCGACCACCGCCGCGCCCGCCTTTCGGGAGGTCTCCGCCCGTGAGCAGCGCCCGTTCCTCGGGGACCTGAGCTTTCTGCGCTTGGTGGAGGGTCTCGGACGCGGGACCTGGCCCCCTGCTCGACCTGGACCCGGCCGCTGCCGC
>JBBSHA010000238.1:0-3812 GCA_038253595.1 Candidatus Dormibacterales bacterium | reverse complement strand
GCTGAGCTGGGGGATCACGCCCGAGGCCTGGACGTTGCGATAGAAGATGTCGGCGTAGCCGGCCAGGGCCACCACCCCCTCCTGGATCCGCGCCCCTCCCGAGTCGTTGATCCCCCTGGTCGGGATCCGGGTGCGCAGCGCCCGTTCCTGGACCTTCACGATCTTCTCGGCGGTGACCTCGCCCAGCGAGCCCCCGAGCACGGCCGGGTCGTAGGCGTACACTGCCACCTCGCGCTCGCCGATGGTCCCGAAGCCGGCCACCACGCCGTCCCCGGGGACGCGCCGGTCCTCCATCCCAAAGCCGGTCGCCCGGGTGGTGGCGAACATGTCCAGCTCCACGAAGCTGCCCTCGTCGAGGAGTCCGTTGAGGCGCTCGCGGGCGTCCGGCTTGCCCTGCGCGCGCCGCTTGCGGCTCGCCTCGGTGTCCTGGTGGAGGACCTGGAAACGCCGTTTGCGGTACTGGTTCAGCTTCTGCTCGGATGCGCTAGCGGCGCGGACGTCCGGTGCCTCCCGCGGGCCCGCCGCGGGCTGCGTCCTGCGCACCGGGCTCAGCCCCCTGGGCTTCCTGTCCGGACGCTCGGCCCGCTCCCTCACGTGCCCTATCGTAGTCGCCGATGGCCGGGCCTCCCGAGCTCGACACGCCCGTGACCCCGGGCCAGCCGGGCAGCCTCCCAGCGGACGCCGACCGCCTCGGCCCCGGCGCCGCCCCGGCCGGCGACGGGTTCGGGGCCCGGCTGTGCCGAGCGCTGACCCAGCCCTGGCTGCTCTGGACCCTGGCCGGGATCTTCTGGGCCCGGGTCGTGCTGCTGGACCTGGCCAACACCGAGCGGCCGGACGGGAGGTCGTTCGTGGCCGCCGGCGGCGCGCTCATCCGGCACCCCGCCGGGGTCTACGGGGCCACCGCCGACACCCTGGCCAGGACCGGCTACCTGCCGGTCCACGGCCTCCTGGGACCGCCTTTCGGAGCTCTCCTGGCCGCCCCGTTCGGGGTCATGCCGCAGCCCCTGGGACTGGCCCTGTGGTCGTTGGGCGACGCGGTGGCGATGCTGGCCGGTCTCGCCATCGTGTACCGTCTGGCCGCCCCCAGCGGGTGGCGGCGGCCGCTGTTCTGGCTGGTGGCGGCCTACTTTCCGGCGGTCGCAGCCGACCTCGCGGCGGGTCAGTTCGGCGGCTACATCCTGTTGCCGGCCGCCGCCGCCCTCGCCCTCGGCCGCCGCCCCGGCGTGGCCGGGGCTCTGGCCGGCGTGGCCGCGGCGATCAAGCTCTACCCGGCGGCCATGCTGCTGGGCGCGGGGCCCCGGCGCTTCGTCGCCTTCACGGCGGGGCTACTGGTGGCGGCGGCCGGGGCGACACTGGCCGCCCTGGTGCCGCTGGGTGGGCCCGCCACGCGCCAGTACCTGACCGCGGTGCTGGTGCCCGTGCTGAGCGGCAAGATCCCGGACTGCGAGATCAACTCCGTGCGCACCCTCTACATGCGCGGCATCGGGGGCGAGCCGTACCCGCTGATCGGAGGCGACGGCCGTCTCCTGATGGTCCATTCGCCGCTCCACCTGCCGGCGCTCGCCCTCGGGCTCTACGGACTGACAGTCGGAGGGCTGGTGCTGGCGGCCATCCTCGCCGCCCGGCGCAGCGGCTGGCACCCGGCCTACGGTCCCGCGCTCGGGCTGGCCCTGGGAGCCCTGATCCCGGGCGAGGTCAACGTCTACCAGCAGCTGCCGCTGCTGCCGCTGGTCCTGCTCACGCTGGTGCGGGCGGTCGAGGCCCGGCGGATCGGGCCCTCGCTCCTGATCGGAGCCGGGCTCCTGGCCGTGGTCCGGCAGCCCTGCGCGATCCCGATCCCGGACCTCTGGACGCTCGCCGCCTTAGCGTTGTATGCGGCCGGCGTCTGGCAGGCCGGCCTATTCAAGGAGGTGGAAGCATGGCGATCAACGGGCAAGTGAAGTTCACGTGGGTGGGCCACGGCACCTGGCGGGTGCGCAGCGTCGACGGCCGCGAGATCCTGATCGATCCCTGGGTGATGAACAACCCCTACGCCCCCGAGCACCTGAAAACGGTCGACCGCTGCGATGTGATGCTGGTCAGCCACGGCCACTTCGACCACATCTACGACGCGCTCGAGATCGGCAAGCAGACCAGCCCCACGCTAGTGACCATGCACGAGACCGCGGCCTGGCTGGGCTCCAAGGGCTTTCCCGGAGCGGGTGACAACGTCATCAACAAGGGCGGCACCCTGGAGCTGGACGGAATTCGGATCACCATGGTGCACGCCGAGCACAGCTGCGGCATCCAGGACGGCGACCGGATCGTCTACGGCGGCGAGCCCTGCGGCTTCGTGATCGAATTCGAGAACGGCTTCACCATCTACTTCGCCGGTGACACCGACGTCTTCGGCGACATGCGGCTGTACGGAGAGCTGCACCGCCTCGACGCCGCCTTCCTGCCCATCGGCGACCACTTCACCATGGGCCCCAAGCGCGCCGCCAAGGCGGTCGAGCTGCTGGGGGTCAGGACCGTGGTGCCCATGCACTTCGGCACCTTTCCGGTCCTGACCGGGCACCCCGACCGGCTCCGGGAACTGGTCGGCGACGGGGTCCAGGTGCTCGAGGTGGAGCCTGGCGGCGAGGTCTGAGCCGGCCCGTCTGGGCCGGTGTAAGGTTGTAATCACGATGCCCGCGCAGTTCCGCTACTCGCGCTGGGACGGCACCCAGACCCCGGATGCCCTGGACGCCGACGAGGTTCTCGAAGCCCTCTCCGACGACCTCATGAGCCACGGCGACCTGAGCGCCGCCCTGCAGCGCCTGCAGCGCTGGGGCAACCAGGACCTGGCTGGCCTGGAACAGCTGCTGCGTGAGCTGCGGGACCGGCGCGAGGAGGAGCTCTCCCACTACGACCTGAACTCCACCGTGGAGTCGATCCGGGAGCGCCTCCAAGAGGTGGTCGACACCGAACGGGCGGGTATCGAGCGCCGGGTCGAGGAGGCGCCGGCGGCGGGACGCCCGCTGCTGGAGCGGATGGCCAAGCAGCGGCGGGACGAGCTGGACCGGGTGCCCGACGACCTCGGGGGCCGGGTCAAGGCGCTCCGCAATTACGACTTCATGGAGCCGGCGGCGCGTGAGAAATTCGAACAGCTGCTCCAGGAGATGCAGCAGCAGATGCTCGACCAGATGTTCCAGGGCATGAAGCAGTCGATCCAGGGCATGACCCAGCAGGACCTGTCCCGGGTCCGGGAGATGATCCGGGAGCTGAACCGGATGCTGGAGCAGCGCCGGCAGGGCCGGCAGCCCGACTTCCAGGGCTTCATGGCGAGGTTCGGGGAGATGTTCCCGCCCGGGATCCAGACCCTGGACCAGCTCATGGAGCATCTTCAGCGGCAAATGGCGCAGATGCAGTCGCTGATGCAGTCGCTCTCCCCCGAGGCCCGCGACGAGCTGCGCCGGATGCTGGACGAGCTGCTCCAGGACGACTCCATCCGCCTCGAGCTGGGGCGTCTGGGGGCGCTGATGCAGCAGATGATGCCGCCGTCGGAGATGTCCGAGCGCTACCCCTTCTTCGGCGACGACCCGCTCTCCCTGCGGGAGGCGATGGGCCTCATGGAGCGCCTGCAGCAGATGGACCGGCTGGAGTCGCAGTTGGAGCGGGGGTCCTTCCGGCTGGACGACGTGGACCGCGGGCTCGCCGAGCAGGTGCTGGGCTCGGAGGCGCGCCGCCAGCTCGACCGCCTCCGCCAGATGACCGAGGTCCTGGAGCGGGCGGGCTACGTGGAGCGCCGCGACCGCCGGCTCGAGCTGACCCCGCGCGGCATGCGCAGGATC
>JBBSHA010000237.1:0-3846 GCA_038253595.1 Candidatus Dormibacterales bacterium | reverse complement strand
CCAGGAAGTCCTTCCCCGTCAGCTGGTTGAAGAACAGGAAGGCGGCGTTGGAGAGCACCAGGCCGACCGGCACCCCGAACTGTGGCCAGCTTCCCACCAGGCCGCGCTTGCCCTTGTCGTTCCATTCCATGGAGAGCAGCACCGAGCCGCCCCACTCGCCACCCACCCCGATGCCCTGGAGGGCGCGCAGGGCGGTCAGGAGCACCGCCCCGAAGGCCCCGACCTGGGCGTACGTGGGCATCAGGCCGATGGCCAGGGTGGCCAGGCCCATGACGAGCAGGGTCACAATCAGCGTCCGCTTGCGGCCCAGCCGGTCTCCGTAGTGGCCGAAGATGGCGGCGCCCACCGGGCGGGCGACGAACCCGACGAAGTAGGTCGAGAAGGAGAGCAGGACCCCGGTGTAGGGATCGGACTTGGGGAAGAAGAGCTTGGGGAAGACGAGGGCCGCGACCGTGGTGTAGAGGAAGAAGTCGTACCACTCGATCGAGGTGCCCACGGCGGAGGCGACGATCGCCCGCCGCTTCTGTTTGGCAATCTGCTCTTCGCTGAGGTTCGCGGGCGCGCTCAGGGCCATGGCCAATCTCTCCGGTTCGGGGGGCGGGGGTGCTCACAGGTTAAGAAATGGGGCACCCCGCAAACAAGGGCCGAACTCGCACTCTCCGAGGCCGGGCGCCCTCAGGCCATCGTGTAGCCGCCGCTCACCGACAGGGTCTGGCCGGTGATGTAGGAGGCCTGGTCGGAGGCGAGGAAGAGCACCGCGGGGGCGATGTCCTCGGCCCGGCCCAGGCGCCGAAGTGGGTAGGAGCGGGCCACCTTCTCCAGCACCTCGGGGCCGAACTGGGCGCCCTGGGCGCCGGCCCACACCGACTCGCCGCCGGAGGTCGCGGGTTGCCCGGGCACGAACCCCGGGCAGACGACATTGAGCGTGATCCCCTGCCTGCCCACCTCACGGGCGATGGCCTTCGACATCGCGATCACGCCGGCCTTGGTGCCCGAGTAGACCGCCTCCCGCCACTCCCCGATCCGGCCCGCGTCCGAGGAGATCGAGACGATCCGCCCGTAACCGCGCCCGGTCATCTGGTCGAGCACCGCGCGGGTGGAGTTGATGAAGCCCCAGGTGTCGACCGCGATCTCCCGCTCCCACTCCGCCCGCGGCTTCTCCATGAACAGGCGGTCCACCGTCCAGCCCGCGCAGTTGACCAGGATGTCGATCCCGCCCAGCTCGGACACGGCGTGGGCGGCCATGGCCTGCGTCGACTCCCAGGAGGTGACGTCGGTGCGCAGGGCCAGGATCGTGCCCGGCCCGGCGGCCTCCGCGGCGGTGGCCCGGGCCCGCTCCTGGTCGAGGTCGGCGACCAGGACCCGGGCCCCCTCGGCCGCGAATCCGAGGGCGATGGCGCGGCCGATGTTGGAGGCACCCCCGGTGACGATCACGGGGCGGCCGCGCAGGTTCAGGTCCACGGGCGGGGCGGGGTCAGGCGGAGGCCGGGCGACAAGGCAGACAGAATATGGCATGGCCGAACCGGTCCCGTTCGTGCCCGTGACCTACCTGGAGCACCACGCCCGGCTCGCCGGCGACCGGCCGGCGGTCGTCGACGGCGCCCGCACGCTCACGTTCGCCGGCCTGGCCGACCGCGTGCACGCCACCGCGGCGGCGCTCCGCGAGGCCGGGGTGGCGCCCGGGGAGGTGGTCGCGGTGCGCCTGGCCAACGTCTGGGAACACGTCTGCCTGGAGCTGGCGATCCCGCTTCTGGGGGCGGTCGTGATGCCGCTGCCGCTCAACCTCGGTGCCCGGGAGACGGAGTGGGCACTGGGCCGCTCCGGCGCGCGGCGGGTGCTCGCCGCGACCGAGGCCGCGGCGTTCACCGGCGCCCGCTTCGGGGGCCGGGTGGCGCCCCCCGCGCCCGACCCGGCCCGGGTGGTCGAGATCGCCCTGACCTCGGGCAGCACCGGCCTGCCCAAGCTCGCCGGCCTCAGCGCGGGACTCAAGCAGGCCACGTTCGAGGCCTTCACCGGCCGCCTCCAGGTGACGCCGCACGACCGCGTGCTGGTGATCTCGCCGCTGATGCAGGGGATCGGCGGCATGTGCCTGTACTGCCTGCGCCGGGGAGCGGCCCTGGTGATGCTGCGGGAGCCCCGATTCACGCCCGAGCACACGCTGCGCATCGCCGCTGCCGGCCGGGCGACCATGCTGGTGGGGGTGCCCACCAACGTGATCCGGATGCTCGACTCGCCCGACCTGGCCGGTGCCGACCTCGGCGCGGCCCGGCTGACCGCCGTGGCCGGGGCCCCGATGCCGCCGGCGGTGGCCCGGGCCTGGGAGGAGCGGACCGGCTCGCGGGTGTGCATCTTCTACGGCTCGATGGACGCCGGCCAGCTGGCGGTGGCCTCGCCCTCCGATCCCGCCGACAAACGGTGGACGACGGTCGGCCGGGTCCACGATGCGGCCCAGGCCCGGATCACCGAGGCGGGCGAGATCTGCATGCGCGGACCCATGGTCACCGAGCGCTACTGGGGCGAGGAGTTCGGCCCCTGCGGGGAGGACGGCTGGGCGCCCACCGGCGATCTCGGGTTCATCGACGGCGAGGGCTACCTGCACGTGACCGGGCGGCTGAAGGACATCCTCATCCGCGGCGGGACCAACATCAACCCCCACGAGGTGGAGGACGCCCTCCGCACCCATCCCGACGTGGCCGACGCCTGTGTGGTGGGGCGCCCGGACCGCGAGCTGGGGGAGCGGGTTCACGCCTACCTGGTGGCGCGGACGCCACTCGGGCTGGCCGAGGTCCAGGCCCATCTGGCGGCGCGCGGGATGGCCCGCTACAAGTGGCCGGAGTCCGTGGAGCGGCTGGCCGAGCTGCCGCTGGCCGGGCCGGGCAAGGTCGACCGCCGGCGGCTGCGGGAGCTGGCCGGGTGAGAATCCGCTGCCGCGACCTCGAGGTCTCCTGCCACGAGTTCGGCCGGGGCCGGCCGCTGCTCCTGGTCCACGGCCTGGCCGACGACCACCGGGCGTGGCGCCACGTGCTGCCGGCTCTGGCCCAGGAGCACCGGGTGATCGCTGCCGACCTGCGCGGCCACGGCGAGAGCAGCCTCGGCGCGGCCGACGGCTCGCTGGCGCAGCTGGGGGGCGACCTGGTGGCGCTGCTGGACGCGCTGGATCTGGAGCGCGCCGACCTCTGCGGCTTCTCGCTGGGCGGCACCATCGTGCTCCGGGTGGCGATCGATCACCCGGACCGGACAGGCCGGCTGATCCCGGTGGCCACCTCGAGCCGGGTGGGCCGGGCCGCCGTCCCCTGGTACTCGGAGCGGGCCGCGCTGGCGGATGCCGGCGCCGCGGCTCTGCACCCCGTGCTGGAGGCCGACACCCGAGAGCAGCTGGCGCGGGCGCCGGAGCAGATGGCCGCGCACTGGATGATGCGGCAGCAGTCGACCGCGGACCCCCGGGGCTTTGCGAGCGCCTGCCGGGCGATGGCCCGCCTGCAGGCCGAGCCCCTGGACTCCGAGCTGGGCCGGATCGGTGCCCCCACCCTGGTGGTAGCCGCGGCGGAGGATCCGCTCTGCCCGCCCCGGGCGGCGGAGGCGATCGTGGCCGCAATCCCCGGCGCCCGGCTCGAGCTGATAGCCGGCTCGGGACACCAGGTCGAGGTCGAGCGGCCCCGGAAGTTGAGCCAGGCCATCCTCGGGTTTCTGGACGGTTGAGGGCCGCTCCGGGGTGATCCTGCTCACCGGCGCCACCGGCTTCGTCGGCTCACGCCTGCTCGAACGGCTCCGGGGCCGTCCGGTGCGCGTCACCATGCGCGGCCCCGGCCGGGTGCCGGCCGGCGTCGAGGTGGTCAAGGCCGACCT
>JBBSHA010000236.1:0-3866 GCA_038253595.1 Candidatus Dormibacterales bacterium | reverse complement strand
CCACGGGGGCGGGTAGGACGGCCCGCCGCAAGACCAAGTAAAGGGACCCGGCTCTAAATCCGGCCGGTCGACGGCCCCTGCCGCCAACCCAGCTCGCTCTCACTGTCCACCGGGGTGGCTAAGCCGTCCGGCGGGCCACTTTCAGACCGGGCTGGGGAAGGTGACGATCACCCAGGTGCCGGCAACGGTCACGAACAGGCAGGCCGCGTAGCCGGCGAGGAGGGCAAGGCGGCGGGAAGGGGAGGCCAGGTGGTCGTAGGCCAGGCCCCGGACTCCGTTGGCGCCGTGCGACATCGCCAGCAACAGCATCAGGAGGTCGTAGGCGCGCCAGCCGGTCCCTGTCCAGCGCGCCTGGACCAGGGCGAAGCTGACCTGGTTCAAGCCGACGATGACGTGCATCAGAAACATGTGGCCGAGCACCAGGACGAGCAGGGCTAGACCGGAAAGACGCATGTACAGCCAGAGCGCCGCCTCACCGCGGCTGCCTCGCAGAGCCGCGCTCAACGGGTCGCCATGAAGTAGGCGGAGGCGAGCCAGGTCACGGCGGTGAGCCCGTAGGTGGTGTTGATCAGGGCCCGCTGGTGGCGGAACCAGCCCGGCCAGAAGTCCATCAGCGTGATCCGGATCCCGTTGAGGGCGTGGAAGAGGACGGCGACCAGGAGGATCGTCTCCAGGGCCCGGAAGAAGGCGTTCCGGTAGACGGCGACCACCGCGTCGTAATAGCTGGGACCGAGGCGGACGAGGGCGGTGTCGCCGACGTGGATGATGAGGAAGGCGAGCAGCCCGAGCCCCGATCCCCGGTGGAGGAGCCAGGCCAGCCGCCAGCGCCCGGTCCCGGTCCGGAGCTCGGCGATCATGGGGCAGGCAGCCGGTTCAGATGCAGCGGCTCGGTGGTGACCTCGATCCCGTCGCCGGTCCGGCGAGTCGCCACCCGCCGCAGCCAGTTCGAGTCATCCCGTTCCGGGTGGTCGCTCCGGTAGTGGGAGCCGCGGCTCTCGGTCCGCTCTCTCGCGCTGGCGATGAGCAGTGGCGCCAGCTCGAGCAGGTTCTCCAGGTTCAGCGCCTCCTGCCAGCCGGAATTCAGGACCGTGCCGCCGGACACCCGGACCTGCTCCAGCTCCTCGCGCAGTCGACCGACCTCGGCCGCCGCCTCGTCCAACCCGGGCCGATCGCGCACGAGCCCCGCCTTGACCCACATCGTCTCGTTCAGGCGCTGCCGGAGCGGGAAGGGAGCCGAGCCCTGCCCGAGGAACCGGCTCGCTCGCGCCGCGCCCGATTCCGCGGCCGCCGGGTCGTAGGCAGGAGGCGGCAGCCGCTCGGCGCAGAGGGCTGCGGCGGTCTCGCCGGCGACCGCGCCGAAGACGGTTGACTCGGCCACCCCGTTGCCGCCCAGCCGGTTGGCGCCGTGGACGCCGCCGGCGTCCTCGCCGGCGACCAGCAGGCCGGGGATTGAGGTCCGGCAGCCGGCGTCGATCCGCACTCCGCCCATGTGGAAGTGCGCGGTCGGGGTGACCTCGATCGGCTCCCGGGTCAGGTCCTTGCCGAGCAGGGCCATCCGCTCCACCATGCCGGGAAAACTGGTCGCCACGAAGTCGGCGCCCAGGTGGCCGGCGTCGAACCAGACCCCGCCCCTCGGGGTCCCGCGTCCGGACTGGATCTCCAGGAAGCTGGCCCTGGAGACCAGGTCTCTGGTCGACCGCTCCATCCGGACGGGGTCGTAGCGTTCCATGAAGCGCTCGCCGAGGCCGTTGCGGAGGTGGGCGCCGGCCCCCCTAAGACCCTCCTCGAGGATCATCCCAGTCAGCGTCGCGCCACCGGCGAGGATGCCGGTGGGGTGGAACTGCAGCATCTCCATGTCCACGCACTGGACCCCTGCGCGGATGCACATCGCCACCCCGTCGCCCGACTTCTCCAGCGAAGGGGTGGCCAGCTTGTACATGGTGGCTCCCCCGCCAGTACCGACCACGACGCAGCGAGCCCGGGCCACGCGGAAACGGCCGCTGCGAAGGTCCAGCAGCACGGCGCCGGCAACCTCACCGGCCGGTCCCAGCAGCAGATCGAGTGCTCGCTGCTCCTCCAGTACCTGGACCGGCATCCCGAAAAGGCGGTCGCGGAGCTTGGAGATGATCTCGATCCCGGTCAGGTCGGCGCGGTGGACCGTTCGGTCGAAGCCCTGACCGGCAAAGGCCTTCTGGTGGATGCTGCCATCGGGGTTCCGGTCGAAGAAGCAGCCGGCCCTCAGCTCCAGCTCCCGGATGATCTCAGGGGCCCGCTCGACCAGGGTCCAGGCCAATTCCTGGTCGTTGAGATAGGCACCGCCCTCGACCGTGTCGCGGAAGTGGAGTTCGAGGGAGTCACGGGGATCGAGAACGGCGTTGTAGCCGCCCTGGACCATCCGGGTGCAGCCGGATTTCCCTACCAGCCCCTTCACCACCAGCCCGACCGCCAGCCGGGGGTTTCGATCCAGCGCGTGCATCACGCACATCAGCCCCGCCCCGCCCGAGCCCAGGACCAGGAGATCGAAGCTCAGCTCCTCCACGCGCCACCCCGGCGCAGGGCCTGGATCGCGAGCGCCGGCGCCACGGCCTTCGGGCAGACCACGTTGCAGGCGCCGATGCTGTGGCAGCGCCAGACGCCGTCGGGTCCATTGGCGACCGCCCGCCGCGCCTCCGGATCACCGTCCCGGCCGTCCCCGGCCAGGGCCATCGCCCGCGCCAGTCCGGCCGGTCCAATGAAGGAGGGGTTCAGGCCGACCTCGTCGCAGGCGGAGTGGCACGCGCCGCAGCTGATGCAGTTGATCAGGCGGTCCAGCAGGCCGCGTTCGGTTGTGGTCACCGCCGCCGGCTGCTGGAGGTCCGGATGGGGCCGGAACTCGGGGTGGACGCGGCCGTAGCGCTCGAAGAAGGGATCCAGGTCCGGGACCAGGTCGCGGAGCACGGGCAGGTGGCGCAGCGGCTGGACGCTGAAGCGGTCGCGGAGGATGGAGAGCGGAGTCTGGCAGGCGAGGCGCTCGCGACCGTCGACCCGGACCGCGCAGGAGCCGCAGATGCCGGCCCGGCAGGAGACCCGGAAGGCGAGGCTCGGGTCATGCTCCCGCTGTACCGCGAAGAGGGCATCGATCACCATCCCCTCCTCGGGAGCGTCAACGGGGTAGGTGGTGAAGCTTCCCCGAGCTCCTGGCTCCTGCCGCCAGACGCGCACCGTCAACCGCCGGAGGTCCGACCTCACCGCCGCGAGTATATCGGCGAAGACACCGAGCTATAGTCCAGCTGAGGATGCCCACCGCCGAGCAGGTGACCGCGGTTTCCGAAGCCTTCTACCAGGTGGTGGAGGAGGCCGCGCGCGAAGCCTACGTGATGGCGCTGAAGGACATCCCTCCCGATGTCCGGGGGGGGCTTCGGACCGCGATCGGGAGGGAGTCCGACGCGCGCGCCCGCAAGGTCATGGAGACCATGCTGGCCGCGGTCGAGCTCGGGGACCGGGGGATGATGGTCTGCCAGGACACCGGGATCCCGGTCTACTGGCTCCGGATCGGGACCGCCGCCTATGTCGACGGCGGCCGCCTCCGCGGCATCATGGAGCGGGCCACCCGGCGGGCCACCCTGGAGACTCCATTTCGTTCCAGCATCGTGAACCCGACTTCCCGACAGAACCGGCAGGACTCCACGGGCGAGGGCATCCCGGTGGTGCATTTCGAGTTCGCGGCAGGCTCGGACCGGCTTGAGCTGCTGATGATGCCCAAGGGCTCCGGGGCTGAGAACTGGTCCTTTCTGAAGATGCTGGTGCCGGCCGACGGCGACGGCGGCATCCGCCGCTTCGTGTTGGAGTCGGTGCTGGCTGCCGGCGGCAAGGCCTGCCCGCCGCTG
>JBBSHA010000235.1:0-3870 GCA_038253595.1 Candidatus Dormibacterales bacterium | reverse complement strand
GCTACTTAAGACCAGTCAGTCTTGAGAGGGCCACGAAGAGCGCCCTGCGCGCGCCCGGTCAGGCTGAGAAAAGCGGGTTCGAATCCCGCCGGGGCTACTTCTAGGCTTCATCACCCTGCTCAGGAGATGACGTCGAGCCCGATGCGCTGAGAGGCCACGCCCAGCCTTGCGTCGAAGGTGATCATCTTGAGTTCGGGCAATTCGCGGCGGAGCGTTTCAGCCGTTGCAAGATGCCACAGGTCGGCTCCGCGTACCGGACAACGCGACGCAAGGCCTTCGATGCTCTTCCAATCCGGTTGCAGGGCGAGCTTTCTCCACGGGCCGTTGAGGACCACTTCGCGGGCCGCGTCAGCAAGTACGGTGGGCAGGCTGCCGTCGCGCTCAAAGCGGGCGACGACAGCGAACGTCTCCGCATAACCGAGCGTAGAGAGAAGATGGGTGCCCGACCTCTGTGCGGTGGCGGTCGCCTTGGCGCTGTGCATACCGGCGATTAGGACCGACAGGATTGCCGATGAGTCCCAATAGATGACCCGATCATCCAGGTCAGGCATCGCGGTCGTCCTGGAGCGCGCGCTGGGCGTCTACTCCAATACGCAGCGGCGGTGGGATGCGCGGTCGGTCCCTGGGTGGGGGCTCGATCCAGCCCCACTTCTCCAGCCGCGATATGCGCTGAGGCAACGGTGTTTCCAGATCACCAAGCGGAGCCAGCCTCGCTACCGGCCGGCCGTGGTCCGTGATTATCCACTCGGTGCCACGCTCTGCCTCACTGACGAGACGACTCAACTGGGCCTTTGCTTCCCGGATCCCGATGGTTAGGCTACACATGTGGTCATTGTAGTCACTTCCGCGCGGCTCGAAGCTCCGCTGGGAGTTTGTCGAGGCCGTTCGCATGGCGTCCCGCTTGGCCTACTCTTGCCACTCAGCCTCGAGAGAGCCACGATGAGAGCCCTGAGCGCCCGGCCAGGCTGAGAAAAGCGGGTTCGAGTCCCGCCGGGGGCTACTTCTACGCCACCGCCCTTCCTGCTCCGCCATTGCCTGATCCATCCGTCGTGCCACCGAGCGGATCGGGCGGGCCCGGGCGGCTCGCTGTGTGGTCGATAATCACTGGGCAGTGATCGACGCCGCCTATGCCATCCGCCACCATGTCTGGGCCACCCGCCGTCTGCTCGAATACGCGCAGGGCCTCAGCCCGGCCCAGCGGGCGCTCACGGTGCCGGGGACGGCGGGCAGCCTCAACTTCTGCCTGGCCCACGTCGTCGGCGCCGACCAGCGCTATCTGAGGGGCCTGGGGGCGGAGATCGAGCGGCCCTTCTGGGAGGCCGAGGACAGCGATCTCGCAGACATGCTCGCGGCCCACGCGGCCGGCGAGCCGGCCTGGGAGCGGTTTCTCGCCGCGCCGCCCGATCTGGACGGCTGGTTTGCCCGCCCCGATTCCCGTGTCCGCCGGATCGTGCTGCCCGCCCAGGCGATCCACCACGGCACCGACCACCGGACACAAGTCGGCACGATCCTGCTCCACCATGGCCTGGAGCTTCCCGCGGTTGCGGTCTGGACCTACGCGCGCGAGGCCGGCGACTTCGTGGAGCTCAGCGGCCCGGAGGCCGTCTGACGGCCATGACGCCGACCCGTCCGGTTGGTCGTGAGCCGGGAGCGGCCGCTCTCCGGAACTCCTGAAGAGTGGCCAGGATCACCGAGCTTCTGCGCGCGGGGCCCACCTTCTCGTTCGAGTTCTTCCCGCCCCGGACCGACGCCGAGCAGGCGCGTCTCGAGCAGACCATCCGCGACCTGGAGCCGCTGCGGCCGGCCTACGTCTCGGTCACCTACCGCGGCGGCCGCAGCTCCCGAGAGCGCACCACCGCGGTGGTCCTGAACCTGCTCCACACGACGCCGATCACCCCGATGCCCCACCTCACCTGCGTCGAACACACGCGGGCCGAGCTGGTCGAGATCGTGACCGGATTCCAAAGCGAGGGGCTGGAGAACCTGCTCGCACTGGGCGGCGACCCGGTGGAGCAGCCGGAGGTCACCGCCGAGCTCCAGTACGCCTCCGAACTGGTGGACCTGGCCCGCAGCGCCGGGGTCGGCGCCATCGGGGTGGCCGCGCACCCGGCCGGGCACCCCCGCTCGCCCGACCTGGCCAGCGACCGCCGGCGGCTGGCGGACAAGCTCCGGCGCGCCGACTTCGCCATCACCCAGTTCTTCTTCAAGGTCGAGGAGTACTGCCGGCTCCGCGACGAGCTGGCCGCCCTCGGGGTGCACCGACCGGTGATCCCGGGCATCATGCCGGTCGAGAGCCTCCAGTCGATGCGCCGGATGTCGGAGCTGTCGGGGTACGCGGTGCCGTCCGACGTGGTGGCCCGCATCGAGGCCGCGGGCGAGGAACCGGAGGCCGTCCGCCGGGCCGGCATCGACCTCGCCTGCGAGCTGTGCCGGCGGTTGCTGGCGGAGGGGGCGCCCGGCCTCCACTTCTACACGCTGAACCGCTCCAGCGCCACCCGCGAGATCCACCGCGCGCTGGGCCTGCCGGCGAGTGGAGCCGGTTGAGTCCGGCCGAGACTCACTTGGGGCCAGGCGTCGCGCGCCCGATCCTCATCTATGCAGGCGCCCGGCAAAGGGCCGTCCGGCGCTGGCCGGCGCTAGGCCGGCGCCGCCAGCGAGGGGCCGTCAACCGCGGGCCCGGCCGCCGCCCACAGCCGGCCGGCATGGACCCCGAGCCCGCGCACCACGGCCGTGAAGGCGTCCCGGCGGTCGAGCCGGTCCTCGCCGAAAATCGCGGCCAGGTCGGCTCGGAACGCCGGGATCTGGGATGAACCGCCGGTGAGGAGGACACGGGTCACCTCGCCCGGCGCCAGCCCCGCCTCCTGGAGGCCGGCCAGCACGGTGTCCCGGACCCGGTCCAGCTCGGGCCGGATCATCGACTCGAACGCCCGCCGGCGGAGCAGGGTCGAGAGTCCGACCCGGCCTCCGCGGTATTCGAGCCGCACCTCGTCCTCCCGCGAGAGCCGCACCTTGGCCGCCTCGATGGCGCGATAGAAGCCGTGGGCGTGGCCCTCCAGGAGGATGGCGGCGGCGGTTCTCGCGGCCGGGGTGGCCAGCCGGCCGAGGACATCGGCCAGGCCCGGGTCGGCCATCAGGAGGGCGGCCTCGGCGGGGGTTCTCATCTCGTTGAAGAGCCAGTTGGGAAGCGTCTCCAGCCCCAGCTGGGGACCCACCGTGGTCTCGAACAGAACCCCGTCGAGGCGGTCGCCGCCGACGGCGGTCCCCTGCAGGCCGATCACCCGGGGCGGGCCGCTGCGGGCGTCCATGACGGCGACGTCGAATGTGCCCCCGCCGAAGTCGGTGGCAAGGGTCACCCCCGGCGCGGCGGACTCGCCGAGGATCGCCGCGGTGGGCTCGGGCAGGAGCTCAACCATCTCGAACCCGGCGGCTGCGGCCGCCTCCCGGAGCCGCTCCAGTGCGAGCTGGAAGCCGGCTTCGGCAGCCGTGCCGGTGGCGCCCGCGAAGACCACCGGGTGGCCCAGTACGAGCCGACGGACATCCGCCCCGCAGGCGGCGTCCGCCTGCGCCTTGAGCCGGCGCAGGACGATCGCGACCAGGTCGGCCACGGCGAAGTCGGTCGCCCAGGAGTTGGTGCCGGTGAACCCGGACCGGGCCAGGTCGTGCTTCAGCCCGGACAGCAGGCGGGCGTCGTTGCAGCCGCCACCCCTGCGGTACTGGCGGCAGTCGGTGTCCCACCCATAGGGTGCCAGCGAGCAGCGCCAGCAATCGGTCTTCAGGTGACCGGACTCCAGGAACCGGCGCCGGGCGTCCTCGCCGGCCCGGCGGCCGCCGTGGCGATCGAGGTGGACGATCGAGGCCAGGACCAGAGCG
>JBBSHA010000234.1:0-3905 GCA_038253595.1 Candidatus Dormibacterales bacterium | reverse complement strand
GAGGCGGTGGACCAGGCGATCGCCGAGCTGCTGCCGCACCTGGGGGAGGGCGACATCCTGATCGACGGCGGCAACTCCCACTTCGTGGACACCATCCGGCGGACCCGCGAAGCGGAGGAGCGCGGATTCCGTTACATCGGGACCGGGGTCTCGGGCGGGGAGGAGGGGGCGCTCCGGGGGCCGAGCATCATGCCCGGCGGCACCCGCGCCGCCTACGCTCTGATCGAGCCGGTGCTGACCCGGATCGCCGCCCAGGTGGACGGCACCCCGTGCTGCACGTACATCGGCGCCGACGGCGCCGGTCACTACGTGAAGATGGTGCACAACGGCATCGAGTACGCCGACATCCAGCTGATCGCGGAGGCCTACGACCTGATGGGGGCCGGTCTCGGGTTGGGAGCCGAGCAGCAGGCCGAGATCTTCAGGGGCTGGAACGGGGGCGACCTGGAGTCGTACCTGATCGAGATCACCGGCGAGGTGCTGGGCAAGCGCGACGCCGCGACCGGAGAAGCGCTGGTGGACTCGATCGTGGACGAGGCCCAGCACAAGGGAACCGGGAAGTGGACCTCGCAGTCCGCCCTCGACCTCGGTGTCCCCGTGACAGCGATCACCGAGGCGGTGTTCGCCCGTTTCCTCTCCGCTCAGAGCCGGCAGCGTCAGGTCGCCTCCCGCTCGCTGCCCGGACCGCGCCCGGCGCCGGCCGAGGCCTCGCTGGTGGACGCCATCCGGGATGCCCTGCTGGCGTCCAAGGTGGTCGCCTACGCCCAGGGCTTCGAGCAGATGGTGGCGGCCGCCCAGGAGTACGGCTGGGTTCTCGACCCGGGCGCCATCGCCACGATCTGGCGCGGCGGCTGCATCATCCGCGCCCGCTTCCTGGACCGGATCCGCGACGCCTACGACCAGCAGCCTGACCTCCAGAGCCTGCTGCTGGCGCCCTACTTCCGGGACGCGGTCGCGCGCAGCCAGGACGCCTGGCGGCGGGTGGTGAAGACCGCCGTCGAGCTGGGCGTGCCCACGCCCGCCCTCTCGTCGGCGCTGGCCTACTACGACGGCTACCGGCGCGAGCGGGGCCCGGCCAACCTGGTCCAGGGCCTGCGCGACTACTTCGGCGCCCACGGCTACCGGCGGATCGACCGCGAGGGCTCCTTCCACACCCGCTGGTCCCAGGACGGGGTCGAGGCGGCCGCCGACTAGCAGGGTGCTGGGGGCCAGCCACTAGACTGGACGATCCGGCACGGAGAGGTCGCCTAGTCCGGTCGAGGGCGCGGCACTGGAAATGCCGTAAGCGGGCAACCGCTTCGAGAGTTCGAATCTCTCCCTCTCCGCCAGTTTTCAAATTCCGGCCTGACGACCTTCTGGCGGGCGTCCGCGGCGTCCGCTTTCCGCGCCTTTGCGGCTCCTTGCAAGATCAAATCGAAGGGTTCGTGCAGCTCCACAGCGAGGCGGCCGTCCTTCCAGGAGGAGTTCGAAACAACCTGCTGCAGAAGCGGCCGCCTTTCGTCACTTCCCTGACTCATGAACGCGGCGTGGGCGCCGCTGGCGAGTTCAAGTAGGCGAACGCCAGTGTCTGCGTAGCTCCGATCAGCGCGGCGGTGATCCTGAATCGCCTCCGCGATCCGGTCCTGCTCGGCTCGCCACTCGCCGGCTTTGCGCTCGTAGAAGGACTCGATGATCTTGCAGTCGAGCTTGTCGACGTTCATGGTGTCGAGCCGGTTCTGAAGCTGTTCTAACTCGGTGGTGAGCAGTGCGAGCGCTTCGTCGTGGAAGTGCTTCTCGTCCTGGTGGCTCTGCCGCAACGCCTTGATGAGGAACTCCTGTATGTCCTGGTCAAGGTGGAGTCCCCGGAGCAAGTCGCTGAACTGCTCGGCGATCGTCTCCTCGCGGGCGTACTTCTCGGGGCAGCGACCCTTGTAGCCAGTGCATCGGTAGTAGACGTACCGCCCCTTCTGCAGCTCGGCGGTCATCGCGCAGCCGCAGTGACCGCACCGGATCAGCCCGGAGAAGGCGAACCGGTGCCGGTGCCGCTTGGGACGCCGTGACCCGCGCCCGTCGAGCACGTCCTGGACGCGCTCGAAGAGGTCCTTGGAGATGATCGGCTCGTACTTGCCGGGATAGATGCGGCCCTTCCAGGAGAACTCACCCGTGTAGATCCGGTGCCGAAGGATCTTGTGGATCGTCGGGGTGGGCAGCGGCCCGCCGCTCTTGCGGAAGGTGATGCCAGCCTGCCGAGCCTTCTGGGCGACGCCCTTGAGCGAGTAGTCGCCGGTCGCGTACCACTCGAAGAGCTGAGCGATCAGAGGAGCGCGGTCGGGGTCGGGCTCGATGCCGCGACGACCGTCCGCGATGCCGACGTTCCTGTAACCCAGGGGAGCGAAGGATGGCCACATGCCCTGCTCGGCCTTCTCCCGAAGCCCCTTCGACACCTCTTCGGACAGGTTGTCGATGTAGTTCTTGGCCATCAGGACTTTGATCCCGTGCATGAACTTCTCGGCCGATCGCGAGCTGTGGGAGAGGACGACGTTCTCCTTGACGAAATGGATCTCAAGCTCCAGCTCGTCGATGGAGACCCAGTCCTTGAGGTTGCGGTAGAGGCGGTCGGTCTTCTCGACCAGCACCGCTCGGCAGGAGCGCTCGCGGTCGAGGAACTTGAGCATCTCGCCGAAGTGGCCGCGGCCGGCCTGCTTGGCGGTCTCGATATCGACGAACTCCTGCGCGACCTCGAGGTCCTGATGGATGGCGTAGTCACGAAGGAGCTTGAGCTGAGCCGGAATCGAGTAGCCCTCCCGCTCCTGCTCCTTGGAGGAGACGCGGGCGTAGACGACGGCCTGCTTGCGTCCGCTGCGGTCGATCGTTTCAATGCGACGGTTCATCTTTTGAGCCTCCCACCGATCCTATTCGCCTTCGCCGGCCGCCCCACCACTCGCCAGCCACAGGGCGAAAAGTGGGTCGGATACCTGCCAGCCGTCGGGGCCAAGCTCGACCTTCTCAGCCGTCTCGAGGGCTGAAAGGGCCCGCTGCGCACTTGAGTCGGCCCGCAGCCGGGCGCGGTCGATGAAGTCGCGGGACGTGATGTTCCTGGCGGGCTGGATCGCGAGAGCACGGATGAGATGACGTTGGTTGGGTGCCAAGTCTTCGAAGATGACCTCGAAGTATTGGCGCTCGCGTTTCAGCACGGTGGCCACGGCCTGTTCGGCGGCCGCCTCATCGATGCCCTTCCCTCCAGCTTCGAACGCCTCGAAGGCGAGACGCTGGACGTAGGCCGGCACTCCACGCGCCCGCTCGAAGAGCAGCCGGGCCGCCTCCTCAGAGACGCGCTTGCCCTCCACCTCGGCTCGACTCTGGACGAAGGCGATCATGTCCGCTTCGGGAACAAGGTCCAGAGTCATCAGCTCTCCAACGCCGAGCAGCGGGGCGCCGGGTCCAGAGTGAAGCTCGTGCATGACGTGGCGCCGCGAGCCGCAGAGAACAAGGCTGACGCCGCGCAGCTCCAGATCGGTGAGGCTCTTGAACAGTCCGGGTAGAGCAGAGTCGATCTCGGCGACCGTCTGGAACTCATCGATAACCAGGCTGACCGGATGCTTCTCGGCGTGCGCCTCGTGAAGGAGTTGCATGACGTGCCGTATCTCAGCGGTCCAATCGCTGTTCGGCTTGATCGGCGAGAGGCTGACGCGGTAGCCGTCATGCTCCATGGACAGGGAAGCCCCAGGTAGGCCCGCGAGCCGTCGGCGCAGCTCCTCCATCCCACCGCGCAGCCAGCCCAGCGGACCACGGACGACGGCGTTGGCCAGTTCCTGGGCAACGTCTTGGCGGGTCTGGCACCAAAAGAGGTTGGCGATGCCAGTCCGGCCGCCCCGCTTTCGCACGGCGGCCTGAGCGTTCAGGATCAGGGAGGTCTTGCCGTAGCG
>JBBSHA010000233.1:0-3928 GCA_038253595.1 Candidatus Dormibacterales bacterium | reverse complement strand
GTCGGCGCCGCCGTGGATGAAGAAGAGCGGCCGCGGCTCCAGCCCGCTGAGCACTCCCACCGGGCTCGACTCCGCCAGGCGCACCCCGTGGCGGACGCGCACGAGCAGGAAGAGGCCGGCCACCAACAGCCCCCCGGGCAGCGAGTGACGGCGCAGCGCCTCCCGCAGCAGGCGGCGGAGATCGGCGAACGGGCTGTCCAGGACCAGCGCCTCCACCGAGGGGTCTCCCGCCGCGCCGAGCAGGGAGACCACCGCCCCCATCGAGTAGCCGAGCAGTCCGATCCGCGCGTCCCGCACCCGCCGGCGGGCGAACGCGATCGCCGCCTCCAGCTCCTGCACCTCGCGCACACCCATGGTGATCAGGCCGCGGTCGCTGCCGGGCATGCCCCGGTAGGAGTAGCAGACCACGTTGAAGCCCTTGCGCCAGAGGGCCAGGGCGATCCCCAGAGCCGCCTCCCGGCGGCCCTTGTGGCCGGGGCTGATGACCACCACCTGGCGGGCGCCGGACTGCCGGAAGAACCAGGCCCCGAAGCTGATCCCGTCGGCGGTGACCAGCGGGACCTCCTCATAGTCGGCCTGGAACTCCCAGGGCGTGAAGCCGAAGTCGTCCAGGAAGAGCGGGGGGTCGGGCACGCACAGGCGCCGGTAGAGGTGGGCGCAGACCGCCACGTAGGCGATCAGCAGCGCCGCCCCGGCCAGGCCCAGCGCGAGGAACACCATGGGAATTGAACCTAAGTCTAGGTCGGCTTCGAGGCGCGCTCGCGGGCCGGTTGGGCGGGGCTCCCCGCCCGCTCCTCCTCGAAGCGGCCGAGCACGAAGATGAGCAGGCTGAGCCGGTTCAGGTAGCGGCGCAGCTCGGGGTTGGCGACCCCCCCTTCCCGGATCAGCGTGACGCAGCGGCGCTCGGCCCGGCGGACGATGGTGCGGGCGAGGTCGAGCGCCCCCGACGCGGGCGTGGTCCCGGGCAGGATGAAGCCGTCGGGCATCCGGACCTCGGCCTCCAGCTCGGCCAGCAGCCGGTCCAGCCCGGCCACGTCGTCCGCGTTCATGGTCGAAAAGCGGCCGCCGCCGGCGGGGTTGGTGGCCAGCTCGGCGCCGACCCGGTAGAGACCCCTCTGTAGGTCCTCGGCGATGGCTCGCACCCGGGGGTCGGCGCTCAGGGCCTTGGCCAGGCCGAGCGCGCTGGAGGCCTCGTCGACGGTCCCGTACGCCTCCAGCCGGACGTCGTCCTTGGCGGCGCGTCCGCCGCCGAGCAGGCCGGTGCTGCCATCGTCGCCGCCGCCCGCCAGCTCGTGCATGGGCTTGCGCCTCATGGAGGGATGTTAGCCATCACCGCCGCCGGGTCGGCGTCGGTCAGGGCGCTCAGCACCAGGTCGGCCCGGCCCAGGTCGTGGCCCCCGGTCAGCGAGCTGGGCACCGCCACGCAGTAGAGTCCGGCGGTCTTGGCGGCGGTGACGCCCGGACCCGAATCCTCGAGCGCGATGGCGCGGGCCGGCGCCGCGCCCAGCCCCCGGCACACCGACAGGTAGAGGTCGGGGGCGGGCTTGGCCAGGCGGACGTCCTCGCGGCAGCGAATGCAATCCCAGCCATCCAGGCCGAGCCGGGCCAGGTGGCCCGTGACCCAGGCCCGGGACGAGCTGGAGGCGATGCCGAGGCGGACTCCGGCCCGGGCCGCCGCCTGCCGCCACTGGAGCACGCCGGGAAGGATCGCCAGCTCGGCCACCAGCTCCATTTCCCGGGCCCGCCGCGCCCCCTGCACGGCTTCGGTGTCGAGGCCGCGGCCGAGCTGGCGCTGGAGCTCGGCGAGGGGGTCGAAGGTGTCGTGGCCGCCCCCGATGATGCCCTTCCAGAAGTCGAGCCCGAGGCTCCGGCCGTGGGCCTCGAAGACCTCCGCCCAGGCCTGGTACACCGGCCCCTCGGTGTCGACGATGAGCCCGTCGAAGTCGAAGATCAGCGCCTCCACCACGGCCTCGATTCTGAACCCGCGCCGAACCAACATTTCTTTACCACGTGGGGTCCGCGACGGCGAGGTTCGGACTTAGTTTCGGTCCAGTGACTCACCTGATCTGCTGGCTCCTCCACCGCACCACCTGGACGGTCCTCGTCCCCGGCCTGCTGCCCGCCAACATCGACGCCGTCGCCTACTGCCCAACCTGCGATTGCGGCCGGGGCCACCGCACTCCCCAGTACGCTCAGGTCGGAGGCCGCGCCTAGCCCACCGCTGACCCGAGCCCCCGGGCATGGTAGAAGTTGCCGGTGCCCGGATCGATTCTCGGTAGCGCCGTCCGCCGCCGCGAGGACCCCCGCCTGGTCACCGGCCAGGGCTGCTTCGTCGGCGATCTGGCTCTCCCCGGCGGCCTCCACGCGGTCTTCGCCCGCTCGCCCCTCGCCCACGCCCGGCTGACCGCCGTCGACCTCGGCGCCGCCCGCCGCATCCCGGGCGTGGTCGCCGCCCTGGCCGCCGACGACCTCCACTTGCCCGCCCGACTCGCCTTCGCCATCGTCGACGGCCCCTTCGCCCGGCCCCCGCTGGCGGTGGGCGTGGTCCGCTTCGCCGGCGAGGCCGTCGCGGTCGTGGTCGGCGAGAGCCCCCAGGCGGCCGCCGACGGCGCCCAGGAGGTGGCGGTGGACTACGCGCCGCTGCCGGTGGTGGCAACGGTCGATGCCGCCGCGCGAGAGGGGGCGGTCCAGATCCATCCCGGCCTGGGCGAGGCCGGCAACCTCGCCTTCGAGGTCGCCTATGGAGCGGATGGGGACACTCTGGAGGGGTCGGAGGTGGTGGTCCGCTGCCGTTTCGTCAACCAGCGGCTGGCAGCGGTCCCGATCGAGCCCAACGCGGTGCTTGCGGCCCCCGACCCCGACACCGGCGGCCTCCGGCTGTGGGCCTCGACGCAGAGCCCGTTCCAGGTTCGCGACTTCGTCGCTGACAGCCTCGGCCTGGACGAGGCGATGGTCCGCTGCGCGGCCCCGGACGTGGGCGGCGGCTTCGGCGCCAAGCTGGTCGTCTATCCGGAGCAGGCAGTGGTGGCCGCCCTCGCCCATCGCCTGCAGCGGCCCGTGTGCTGGATCGAGACCCGCTCCGAGTGCTTCCTGGCCATGACCCAGGGTCGCGGCCAGATCCAGGAGGTGGAGCTGGGCTCGACTCGGGACGGCCGCCTGGTCGGCCTGCGTGTGCGGGTGCTCGCCGACGCCGGCGCCTACCCCGGCCAGGGCGCCTTCCTTCCCTACTTCACCGGCCAGATGCTGTCCGGCGTCTACGCCATCCCCCGGATCGACTTCCGGGCCCGCTCCTACGCCACCAACACGACCCCCACCGCCGCCTACCGGGGGGCCGGGCGCCCGGAGGCCACCGCTCTGATCGAGCGGGCGGTGGACCGGCGGGCGGCGGAGCTCGAGATGGACCCGGTCGAGCTCCGCCGCCGCAACCTGATCGCCGCCGCCGGCTTCCCATACACCACGGCGACCGGCGCCACCTACGATTCCGGCGACTACGCGGCCAGCCTCGACCGGGTGCTGGAGACGGCCGGCTACGAGGAGCTCCGGGCAGAGCAGCGGCGGCGGCGGACCGCCGGCGAGCGGCTGCTGCTCGGAATCGGGGTCAGCACCTACGTGGAGGTCACGGCGGTGGGCTCGCCGACCGAGTTCGCGGCGCTCGAGGTGACCCCGGACGGCGGGGTGACGGTGCGGGTGGGCACCGCCTCCCACGGCCAGGGCCACGAGACCGCCTACTCCCAGATCGTGGCCGACACCCTCGGCATCCCGATGGACTCGGTCACCGTCCTGGAGGGCGACACCGGGCTGGTCGCCCGCGGCGACGGCACCAGCGGCTCGAGGTCCATCCAGCTCGGCGGCAGCGCCGTGCTGGAGGCGGGACGGGCCCTCCTGGAGCGGGCGCGCCTGCTGGCGGCCGACCTGCTGGAGGCCGATC
>JBBSHA010000232.1:0-3929 GCA_038253595.1 Candidatus Dormibacterales bacterium | reverse complement strand
TGGTCACCATGGTCGTGGTCGAGGATGCCGCCGGGAGGGTGGTGCTCGGCCGGCGTGCCATCGAGCCCGGCCGCGGCCTGTGGTGCCTGCCCGGCGGCTTTGTCAACGACGACGAGCACCCGGCGGACGCGGCGATTCGGGAGTGCGTCGAGGAGATCGGGGTTCGGGTCGGCAGCCTCGGCCTGCTCGCGGTCCACCACATCCCCAAGCGAACGGCACCGAGCATGGTCGCCATCGCCTACCACGGCCGGCTGCTGGCGGGTGACGTGCCGGGGGCGGGGCCGGAGATGCTGGAGGTGGCCGCCTTCGCCCCCGGCCTGCTGCCTGACCTCGCCTTTCCCAGCCACGTCGCGGCGCTGCGCGACTGGCGGGCCGCCACCGAGGGGCCGCCAGGCGATCCAGGCAACTAGCAGGCCGACCTCCGGGAAATCGGGGCGTTCGGCGGCCAAGTGCACCGGCTGCGGCCGGCAAATCGGGGCGTTCGGCGCCCAAGTGCACCGGTTGCGGCCGGGCAACCACTAGGTTCCGGGAGAGCCGGGCGGCAGGCCCGGCGCCGGCCGCAGGCGGCGTAGCGGCTCGCTGCGCAGCAGCGCCACCGCGCCCGCCAGGACCAGCCCGGTCAGCGCGCAGGCGGTGAAGCCGGCCGTGTAACCGGCCCTCTCCATGATCGTGCCGAACACGGCCGGACCGGCGCCCAGGCCGATGTAGAGGACCGCGCCGTAGACGCCCATGGCGACGCCCCTGGTCGCGTCGCCCGCGAGATTGGAGAAGACCACGCTGATGGCGATGTACGTGGTGGCCAGGAGCGGCACCGAGAGGGCGAGCAGGGCGGTGACCGCCCAGAAGGACCCCAGGTGGGGGAGCAGGGCGATCGCGAGCGAGTACGCCACTACGCCTCCGATCACGATCGGGCCCTTGCGGGCCGCCCGGTCGACCAGGCGGCCGCCGGGGATCCGGGACAGGCCGTTGGCGACCGCCTGAATGGCGATCATATAGCCGATCTGGGCCTGGGGCAGGCGCATCCTCTCGATTCCGTAGAGCGGCAGGTAGGCCTGTAGAGTGCCCCAGAGCAGCGTGGCGCCGAGCAGTCCGACGCACACCGCCAGGAAGCCGCGCTGGCGCCCGATGTCTGCCAGCGGACCCCCCAGGTTCCAGCCGCGACCGGGGTCGCCCCCGCCCCGGATGCCCACGGCCGCGGCGCCCAGGGCCACCCCGAACAGGACGGCGGACGCGCCCAGCGTGACCTGAAGGTCGACGTAGCCGAGGGCCAGCGCGGCCAGGGCGGGCCCGGCCAGGAAGCCGAGCTGCATGGCCAGCGTGAGCCAGCCCATCGCCCGCCCCAGCCTCGGCCCCGGCACCGCCTCCGCGAGCGCGCTGAACAGGGCCGCCTGGGCGGCGCCGCCCCCCAGCCCGGCCACCGCCTGCCAGACGAACATCGGCGCCACGGTTGTCGCGGCGGCCATCCCGACCTGGGAGACGCCGCCCGTGAGCACCGCGAAGATGACCAGGGCCCGCTTGCCGAAGCGGTCGGCCAGGAAGCCGGCGGGCAGGGACAGCCCCGCCGCCGTGACCGTGAAGACTGAGAAGAGCAGCCCGACCGCGATCTTGTCCCCGCCCAGCTCGTGGACCCGGAGCGGGACCGTGAAGTTGCGAACGGCCAGGGCGGCAAAGATGGACCCGGCCGAGATGTAGATCGGCAGTGTCCTCGAGCCTGGCATCCCCATCCTCACCATACCCCGGCGCTGCGGCCCGGCCGAGCCGGCGTAGCCTCGACGCCGTGAGGAGTGCGACGCCCGTCGCGCCGGAGATCCCCCGCCGGCCGGATCGCGGCGAGCCCCGCTGGCGCGGGTGGCCGCCCTGATCGCCCCCGACCTGCGGCGCGCCGCACACCTGGTCGCCGCCGCCCGCCAGGGGTTCGCCTTCACCGGGGCCGGGGTCTCCGCGGAGAGCGGCATCCGCACCTACCGCGGCCAGGACGGGCTCTGGAAGGAGTACGACCCCTACCGCACGGCCTCGATCGAGCACTTCCGGCGCGATCCGTCCGTCTACTGGTCGGTGTCACGCGAGCGCTGGCCGGCCGTCGCCGGGGCCCGGCCCAACGCCGGTCATCGGGCGCTGGTGGAGCTGGAGACGGACGGTCATCTGGCCGGCGTGGTGACGCAGAACACGGACGGCCTCCACCGCGAGGCGGGGACCCGCCGGCTGGTCGAGCTCCACGGCAGCGGGCACGAGGTGGAGTGCCTCGACTGCGGCGCCCGGGAGGCGCGCGCCCAGGTCCAGGACCGGCTCGCCACCGAGATGCCCCCCCGCTGCCGCCGCTGCGGGTCGAGCCACCTGAAGCCGGCGGTGGTCTTCTTCGGTGAGCCCATGCCGGCGGCTGCGCTGGGAGAGGCCCTGGAGCTGGCGCGGTAGGCCGACCTGGCCCTGGTGGTGGGCAGCTCCCTGCTCGTCTACCCCGCCGCCCAGGTGCCCCGGGTGGCCGCCGAGGCGGGGGCCCCGCTCGTCATCGTCAACGACGAGCCCACCCCCCTCGACCGGCTGGCGGCGGTCGTGCTCAGAGGCCGGGCGGGCGAGGTGCTGCCGGAGCTGCGCCGGCTCGCAGGTGAATGACGTCACCGGCGGCGACCACCCGCCCGGCCACGATCAGCGACCCGTCGTCCGCGATCGCCTCGGCCAGGCCCTTGAAGCTCTCGCCCGGCAGGTCGACCCGGACGTGGCGGCCGAGCGTGTCGGAGAGGGCGCGCCAGGCCTCCAGGACCTCCTCCGAGGGGGCGGCGAACCAGCGTCCCAGCTCCGTGACCAGGCGCTCCAGCAGCCGGTCCCGGCTGCCGCCCAGGGAGGCCGCCCCGGCGGGCGCCCAGCTCAGGTTGATCCCCACCCCGACGATGCAGGCGCCGGGCCGGGCCTCGGCCAGGATGCCGCCCAGCTTGGCGCCCCCCAGCAGCAGGTCGTTGGGCCACTTGAGCCGGACCCTGGGGCCGCAGGCGTGGGCGGCCGCGACGCCGGCCGCGATGCTCGCCAGCGGCCGGGCGGCCAGGACGAAGGAGGCGAGCAGCGCGGTCCCGGGAGGCGCCTCGAAGCGGCGGCCGATCCGGCCGCGGCCGGCGGTCTGGTGGTCGGCGACCACTACCGAACCGAGCCCCAGCGGGCGCGCCACGTCCTGTGTGGAAGGGGTCTCGGCCAGGCAGATGAGCTGCATCGGGGTCAACTAAGCTAAGGCGGTCATGGCCGGCACCTCCTGGGACAAGCTGGGCCAGAGCGAGGCGGCGTTCGAGGAGGTGGCCGGCACGGTGCGCGAGGTGGCCCGCGAGGCCGGCGCCCGGCTCCATGAGTTCTTCCGGGACGACCCGGTCTGGCGCCTCGACCTGGCCCGCGAGCGGGGCGGCGACGGCGCGGTTGACGTGTCCTGGAGCGAGGCCTCACCCCAGGAGTACGCCATCAGCAGCCTCTGGTGGGAGGGCGAGAGCCTGCGCCGGGAGGCGGCCGGCAGCTTCGCCCGCGGCGGCCCCCACGAGCAGCTGAGGCAACTGCTGAGCCGGGCGGTGAACCGGCTGCCGGCGCGCTCGTGAAGCTGCACCGGGCGATCACCCTGGCGGTCATGATCACCGTCTCGGTGGCCCTGATCGGAGCCATGACGGCCGAGGGCATCGCGAGCTTGAACAGGGGCAGTCTGGTGGCGCTGCTGGTGGTCGTGGTTGTGGCCGCCGTGGCCGGGGTCGCATTCAGCTTCAACCGCTACTTCCCCCGCCGGCGATGAGCCCGCCCCTGCGGATCGGCTGGAAGGCGTCCGCCGAGCAGTTCGCGCCCCGCCGGCTGCTGGACTACGCCGTGCTGGCCGAGGAGCAGGGCTTCGACAGCGTGTGGGTCAGCGACCACTACCAGCCCTGGCGGCACACGGACGGCCACGCCCCGTTCTCGATGTCGTGGCT
>JBBSHA010000231.1:0-3949 GCA_038253595.1 Candidatus Dormibacterales bacterium | reverse complement strand
GCACCGAGCCGGTGGCCCGGCGCCGCAAGTTCTGGGGCTGGGGCCACGAGGGCGACGGTCTCAGCCGCTCCCAGGTCGAGGGCCTGGCCAGGGAGATCGCGCAACGGTTCCACCTGGGCGCCCTGGAGATCAGGGATCCTCCCCGGCTGGCCGATATCGAGTTGCGATCGCCCCGCGTGGACCCACCCTCAGCGCTGACCTCGATCTGCTCCAGCGACCGTCACGACCGGGCCGAGCACACGCTCGGCAAGTCGTATCACGACCTCATCCGCGGCTTCCACCGCGAGTACTGGAACCCACCCGACTTCGTGGCCTTTCCGGGCAACGAGGCCGAGCTGACCGGACTCCTGGATTGGGCCACCGGGGCGGGGGTGGCCGCGATCCCCCACGGCGGCGGCTCCTCGGTCGCTGGCGGCACGGAGCCCGATGTCGGGGAGGGGTACCCGGGGGTGATCTCGGTCGACATGCGGCGGTTCGACCGGGTGCTGGAGATCGACCCCGATTCCCGGGCCGCACTCATCCAGGGCGGCGTCCTGGGGCCGGCCCTGGAGGCCCAGCTCCGACCCCACGGCCTGACCCTGCGCCACTTCCCGCAGTCCTTCGAGATGTCATCGCTGGGAGGCTGGATCGCCACCCGCTCCGGCGGCCACTATGCCACCCTTCACACCCACATCGACGAGTTCGTGGAGGGCCTGCGGGTGGTCACGCCCCGGGGCGCTGTCGAGACCAGGCGCCTGCCCGGCGACGGGGCCGGCGTCTCTGCCGACCGCTTCTTCATCGGCTCCGAGGGCATCCTGGGCGTGATCACAGAGGCCTGGATGCGGCTCCAGGACCGGCCCCGGTTTCGCGCCTCCGCCTCGGTCACCTTCACCGATTTCGAGAACGCCTGGCGGGCGGCGCGGGACATCACCCAGGCTGGCCTCCATCCGGCCAACTGCCGGCTGCTGGACGCCAATGAGGCCCTCACCTCCGGGGCCGGGGATGGCAGTCAGTCGATCCTGATCGTAAGTTTTGAATCGGCCGACCACGAGCTGGACGCCTGGATGGCGCGGGCCGCCGAGATCTGTCGCTCCCACGGCGGCGAGGTACCGGCCGGCGGAGCCGGCGCCCAGACCGCCGAAAGGGAGGCCCGAGCCGGCGCCGCCGGGCTCTGGCGCCATGCCTTCATCAGCGGTGCCCACACCCGGGATGCCTTCGTCCAGATGGGGGTGCTGATGGAGACCTTCGAGACCGCCGTCACCTGGGATCGGTTCCCCAGCTTCCACGCAGAGGTTCTGGAGGCGACCCGGCGGGCCGTCGAGGAACAGTGCGGCCAGGGGGTCGTCTCCTGCCGGTTCGCCTACGTCTACCCGGACGGCCCGGCGCCCTACTATTCGGTGCTCGCCCCCGCCCGCGTCGGCTCGGAGGGGGAACAGTGGGCAGCCATCAAGGCCGCCGCCTCGGACGTGCTGATCCGGATGGGCGGCACCATCACCCACCACCACGCCGTCGGGCGCTATCACCGGCCGTGGTACGACCGCCAGCGGCCACCGCTGTTCGCCGACGCCCTGCGGGCGGCCAAGGCAGTGCTCGATCCGGCCGGGATCATGAACCCCGGGGTTCTCATCGACCCGGTGGCCTGAGAGCGGGCTGAGCGGGCTGAGCGTTCGTCACCCTGGGCGGCCCGACGGTGCTTCACTTCGTGTTGGCATGCGACTACCACTGGCCGTGTTGGCGGCGATCACGATCCTCGGCTGCTCAGCCGGCCCGGGGGCTGCGACGCCAGACCCCGGCAAGGTGCTCCGAGACTCCGGGCGTGCGATGGCGGCGGTCAAGTCGGTCGCCGCTGACGTCAAGTTCGGGCCCGGCATCGTACTCCAGGGTCTGACCCTCTCCTCAGCGACGGCCAAGATCCAACTGCCCGGCGACAGCGACACCCTGTTCAAGGTCAAGCAGGGCGACTTCCTGGTGGACGTGCGGGTGGTGACCACCCAGGGCCATGCCTACCTGCGCTTGCCCTTCTCCAAATTCACCGAGATCACGCCCGAGCAGGCGTCCGCCATCCCCGACCTGTCCAAGCTGTTCGACCCCAGCCAGGGCCTGCCGGCTGTGTTGCCCGCTGGGCGAGGCGCCAGGTACGCGGGCCAGGAACAGGTGGCCGGAGTCGATTGCGACAAGCTGACCACCACCTACACGGCGGCCCAGGTCGGCCAGTTGCTGGGTGGCCACTCGCCGGCGGGGGACGTTCATTCCACGCTCTGGGCGGCCCGCTCGGATCACCTTCTGCGCAGGGTGATCCTGGCCGGCGAGCTGGTGCAGCCTGGCCAGCGGGTCCAGGTCCAGGTCGAACTGCACGACTTCAACCAGCCGGTCACCATCAGCCCGCCGGTCTGAGCCCCGGCCGCCGGCTCCTGCTCGGCCTGGCCGCCGGCGGGCTGTTCCTGGCCGCTCTCGATGCCTACGCGGTAGTCACGCTGCTGCCCCAGATCCTGGCCTCGATCGATCTTCCGATCGACCACGTGGAGGCGGCGGCGCCGCTAGTGAGCGGCTTCCTGGGCGGCTACGTGGTGGCGATGCCCCTGCTGGGGGCCTATTCCGACGCCCGCGGTCGGCTCCCCGTCTACGCCGCCGCCCTCGCCGTCTTCTCAGCCGGCTCGATCCTGACCGCAACCGCGCCGGCGCTGCCCTGGCTGGTTGCCGGACGGGCGGTGCAGGGCCTGGGCGGCGGCGCCCTGGTGCCGCTGACGCTGGCTCTGGCGGCTGACCTCTACCCGGATCGCGGGCGCCATGTGGCGTTGGGAGCGGTGTCGGCGGTGCAGGAGGCGGGCAGTCTCTTCGGGCCGGTCTATGGAGCCGGCCTGGCCGCCCTGGTCGGGGACTGGCGCGGCCTCTTCTGGCTCAATCTGCCACTCTCGCTGCTCCTGGCGGGCGCCATCCTCGCGGCCCGCCGGCGATCGCGCACCTCGAGGGCACCGGCTGTGGCCGGACGCCCTGGCCGCAGCATCGACTGGCCGGGGGCCCTGCTGCTGGGCGCCGGACTGGGCCTGCTGGTCGCCTCCCTCTACCCCGACGATCCGGCCCGGCGCCCCGTGAACGCGCTCTGGCTGCCCCTCGGCCTGGCCGCGGCCGGCGCCCTGGCAGCGTTCGGATGGCGCCAGGCCCGGGTCCTGGCGCCCCTGGTCGATCGTCGCCTGCTGGGCGACCGCTCGTTCGCAGGCGCCATGACCGCCAACCTCCTCACCGGGGTGGCGCTGATGGTGGCGCTCGTCGACGTGCCCATCCTGGCCCGCGGGGTCTACGGGCTGAGCACCCTCGATTCGGGGCTCCTAGTGAGCCGGCTGCTGCTCGGCGTGCCGATCGGCGCCGCCGCCGGCGGCCTGCTCAGCGAACACCTGGGTTCCCGGTGGACCGCGGCCGGCGGCCTGCTGGTGTGCGCCGGCGGCTTCGCCCTGATGTCCGGCTGGGGGGTCGACGAGCTGCGACTGGCCGGGGTTCTGGCCACCCTCGAACTGCTCGCCGCCGGCCTCGGCTTCGGGCTGGTCATCGCGCCCCTCTCGGCCGCCGTTCTGGCGGCGGCCGGCCCCGGCAGTCACGGGCTGGCCGGCAGCCTGGTCGTGGTTGCCCGGACGGTGGGCATGATCGCCGGCCTGGCCTCCCTGACCGCGTTCGGCCTAGGCCGGTTCGCAGCCATCTTCGCGGTCCGTCACTGCGACTCCCAGGCCGGCCCGGCCGGCAGCCTGACCGCCCGGCTGCGCCTTTTCGAGGACTGCGTTCGAGGGGCTCTGCTCCAGGAGTACCGGGAGATCTTCCTGGTCGCGACCGGCATCTGCGTGCTGGCCGCTCTGGTGGCGGCGCTGACGCTGCGGCCGGGGACGGCGCCACGGGTGCAGGCCGCCCCGGCGCCCACCTGAAACGGACAGGCAGCGCCCCAGCCCTGGTGCGGCAATCGAGCCGCCGCCCGGCCGGCGCG
>JBBSHA010000230.1:0-3977 GCA_038253595.1 Candidatus Dormibacterales bacterium | reverse complement strand
CGAGGCGAAGGTCGAGCCGGTGTCCAGCGCCGAGTTCCCGGCGGCGGCGCCGCGGCCGCCCAACGGCTGCCTCGAGTCGGAGCGGGTGCCGCCGCTGCGCGAATGGCGGCAGGGACTGGCGGACTACTGGGCCGCGTACCAGGCCAGGCCGGCCGTCAGAACGCAGCCCATATAGCTGTTGCCGGCGGCCGCGTCGAGGCCGACTGAGATCGTGAACTCGCGCACCTGGCCCGGCCTCCAGGACCCGAGCCCGACCCGTGTCGGGGCCGTCCCGTGCTCGGCGGCCAGGCTGGCGAGGCTGGCCCGGAAGAGGGTGGTGCCGGCCTCGGCAACGGTGACCTGGAAGCGGTCGCCGGGGTCGGTCGCGGTGCAGGAGGGGGCGCTCGCCGGCAGCCTGGGCGCGTACCCGGTCACGAAGAATCCGGGCGCCGCAGCCGCCCCGCTGCCGTCAAGCCGGACGTGGGCGGTGCGGACCTCGGGGGCGGCGCCCGGCAGGTAGCTCGCGCCCGAGCTGAACAGGGGGCCGCTGCCGTCGAGGTTGGTGAGGACCGGGCTGAACGGGACGAGCAGCCCGTGGACCAGGCCGCCGGCCGCCACCAGCGGAAAAACCAACTTCACCAGCAGTGGAAGCACGGTTGGTCGCCGTCAGAGAGCCGCACCCCGGCGCCCGGCTTCGTCGTTGGCTGGAAACGGCGGCCGCGGTCGTCAGACTGTGCTGACCGTGGCCTCCTCCAGCCCCCGCCGGCCGAGACGCCCCCGGCGAGCAGGCGACTCCGGCCGCACCGGCCGCCATGGCCGTCCTTGCCGAGCGGCCGGCCACCGCCCGCCGGGGTGGGGTGGTGCCCTGCGCGCATTCAACCTCCTGGTGATCGGGCTGCTGTGGCCGGCATCGTGCTGGCCACGGGCCTGACCGCGCTGCCCTTCCTCACCCCTCTCCGGACCTTCAGCGTGCTCAGCGGCTCCATGGAGCCGGCCATCCCGGTCGGGGCCCTGATCGTCACCCGGCGAACGCCGGCGGCCGCGCTGAGCGCCGGCGACGTGATCACCTTCCAGAGGCCGGATATGCCGGCGGTGACCGTGACCCACCGCATACACGGGGTCTTTCGCGCTTCCGGCGGTCGCAGCTTCCAGACCAAGGGCGAGGCCAACCCGGCCCCGACCCCTGGCTGCTCCCGCTCCGGGGCGACGCCTGGCGCTACCTCGTGGCCGTGCCCGGACTGGGCTACGCGGTCACCTACGCCGGCACGGGGTGGGGCCGGGTGGCGCTGATCCTGGTGCCCGGCATCCTGCTCTGCTGCCTCTACCTGGCCGACATCTGGTGGCCGCGGTCCGGCCTCGTCAGACGCGGCCGGTGATGAGGCCGCGGCCGAAGGCGATCGCGACGATCCAGCAGGCGCCGGCCAGGAAGGCGGCTTCGCGCGTGCGATCCCGTCCCCGCTCGGCATAGAAGTAGATGCCGGGGAGGAAGAGGATGGCGAAGACCCCGTACACGAGGTGGAGGATCTCGTGAGGCCGATAGCCGGCCACGAAGGCCGCAGTTCCGGCGAGGCCCTGGACGGCCAACAGGCCGATCATCAGCAGGTAGCCGGAGCGGAATCCGCCGCTGACCGCTCGTCGGCGGGCCAGCTGGTAGGTGCCCCAGGTCCCGAGCCCGATCGAGAAGAGAAGGAGGGCGATACCCAATCGCTGGTGGAGGAAGGTCATGAGCGGGCCCACGGCGGCTCCCATTGTGCGGGCTCGTGTTCAGCGGGAGGTCACCCCGCGGCGAGGCCGCTCGCCGCGGGTCGCCACCCCGGCAGCCGCTGTGCGAGCCGCGCGCCGTTGAGTCCGGCTTAGTGGAGGTCCATGATGCCGCCCAGCGCCAGCACGGTGACGAGTGCGGAACCGCCCAGCCAGATGGTGGCCTGGACGGTGTCCCGGGTCCGGCGGGCCTGGCGGCGACGGCGCAGGGCGGAGCGACGGTCGTCGATCGCGCCGGCGACGTCCGAGGCAACCAGCCGAGGCATCGGAAGCTGGCCTCCGGGCAATGGCCCTAAGCTGCTCTGCCGGACCCCGGGACCGCACTCAACGTCTACCTGGACTGCCATTTCGCTCCTTTTGACTGGTGGGATCTGCTGCCAGCTTAGCACGAGCTTTACGTGATAGCAATGATGTTAGGTTTGTTCCCACCGTGCTGAGGGTGGAGGTGGTCAAGGCGGTCAGGGCGCCCCTGCGTCCGGCCTTCCTGAGATCGGTGCTTGCGGCGGCGGCGGAGCATCCGGCCGTCCTGGCCGCCCTGCCGGCGGACCCCTCACTGACCGTGCGAATCACCGGCGACCGCGAGCTGCGGCGGCTGAACCGGGCCTTTCTCGGCACCGACCACACCACCGACGTGGTCTCGTTCCCGGACGGGGGCGGAGGCTACCTGGGCGACCTCGCCCTCTCCTGGCCGGCGGTTTCCCGCCAGGCCTCCGGCTTCGGGCATCCGCAGGCGGTGGAGGCGGCGCTGCTGTCGGTGCACGGCCTGCTCCACCTACTGGGCTGGGACCACGCCGCGACCGCCCGGGAGGCGGAGATGACCGCCCTGACGCTGGCGTGCCTGGCCCGCTCGTCGATCAGCCCGGCGGCCGGGCGACTCTAGACTGGTGTCCGGTTCGGGGCCGGGCCCCGGGCCCGCGCACGCCCATGAGCATTGAGAAGCAGCACCTCCTGGTGGTCGGACTCGGCAACCCGGGGCCGGAGTACTCCGGCACCCGGCACAACATCGGCTGGGCCGTCGTCGACCGCTTCGCCGGCCGCCATGGCATCTCGCTGTCGCGCCGGCGCTGGCGGTCGCTGATGGGGAGCGGGGTGGTCTCCGGCCGGCCGGTCTGGCTGCTCCAGCCCCAGACCTTCATGAACCTGAGCGGGCGGGCGGTCAGGGAGGCGGTGCGCGACCTGGAGGTGGAGCCGGCCTCCAACCTATGGGTCGTCCACGACGAGCTCGACCTCCCGTTCTGCCGGATGAAGATCAGGCTGTCGGGGTCGGCGGCCGGCAACAACGGGATCCGCTCGATCATGGGCGCCCTCGGCTCGGACGCGTTCGTGCGCTTCCGGGTGGGCGTCGGCAAGCCCCCGGCCGCCGGCTCGCGGGCCGGCGTGGACCACGTCCTGGGCCGCTTTTCCAAGCGGGACGCGGCGTCCGTGGCGGCGGTGGTGGACGGGGTCGCCGCGGCCCTCGACACCGCGGTCTCGCTCGGTTTGGAGCGGGCGATGGATCTTTACAACCGGGCTGGCGCCCTGGGCTGCGAGGAGCCAGCATGAGCGCATTGTGCGAACGCTTGTTCGAGGGGCGGCTGGCGGGGTGGTTCTCGCGGTCCGATGGGGCCGAGCGGCGGCTGGATCTCTCGGCGCTGCCGCGCTCGGCCTGGCCGCTGGTGGGCGCCGCCGTCGCGCGGGCCGCGCAGCAGGCCGGGCTGGCGACCTTGATTCTGTGCCCGGGCCCAGCCCGCATCGTCGCCGACCTCCGGCCCTGGCTGGGGGGCCGGCCCCAGGCCTACCACTTCGCCGAGGTGACGGTCTCGTTCCTGGACCGGCCACCGGCCTTCGACCAGGCGGTGTCGGCGCGGTTGGAGGCGCTGTCGGCGCTGGCCTCGCCCGACCCCTGCGTGGTCGTCGCCTCGCGGCGGGCGTTGATGCGGATGACGGTCGCCCCCGACGACCTCCGGGAGGTGACCGTGGCGCTCAGGGCCGGCCTTCGGGCGGACCCGCTGGCGATCGCCGCCCGGCTGGTCGAGCTGGGCTACACGCGCGAGCCGCTGGCCGAGGCGGCGGGCCAGTTCGCCCTCCGGGGAGGCATCCTCGACGTCTTCCCGGCGGCGGCCCGCTCACCGGTGCGAGCCGAATTCTTCGGCGACGAGGTGGACAGCCTGCGCCTCTACGACCCCCAGAACCAGCGCTCGGTGATGGCCGTCCCCCAGGTCACGGTGCGGCCGGGGCGCGAGCTCCTCCTCGGCCCT
>JBBSHA010000229.1:0-3977 GCA_038253595.1 Candidatus Dormibacterales bacterium | reverse complement strand
CGGGCGAGCCGGGGCCCCAGGAGGCGCTGGCGGCCGCCCTGCGGGGTCTGGGCCGCTGCTGGGGGAACCGCCCTCCGAACCCCACGAGGAACGGCTCCTGGGGCCGGGCGCCGGTGCCCAGGAGGAGCAGTTCGATCGCACGCTGCGGCCGCGGTCGCTGGCCGAGTACGTCGGCCAGGAGAAGGTCCGCGAGAACCTGGTGATCCTGATCGAGGCGGCCCGCCGGCGGGGTGAGCCGGTCGAGCACATCCTCCTGGCCGGGCCGCCCGGGCTGGGCAAGACGACCCTGGCCACGATCATCGCCAACGAGCTGGGGGTGGCCATCAAGACCACGTCGGGGCCGGCCATCGACCACGCCGGAGCCCTGGCCTCGATGCTGCTCAACCAGCAGGACCGGGACATCTTCTTCATCGACGAGATCCACCGGCTGAACAAGGTGGTGGAGGAGTCGCTGTATCCGGCCCTGGAGGACTTCCGCTTCGACTACGTGGCCGGGAAGGGGGCGGGGGCGACCTCCATGCGGCTGAGCCTGCCCCGCTTCACCTGCATCGGCGCCACCACCCGCCAGGGCATGCTCAGCGGGCCCATGCGGGACCGCTTCGGCGCCGTCTACCGGCTTGACTTCTACACCGAGCCGGAGCTGGAGCGGATCATCGGCCGTTCGGCCGGGATCCTGGCCCTGGCGATCGAGCCCCCGGCGGCGGCCGAGCTGGCCCGGCGCTCGCGGGGCACCCCCCGCATCGCCAACCGGCTTCTGCGCCGGGTCCGGGACTACGCCGAGGTGCGGGCGGAGGGCATGGCCACCCTGCCGGTGACCCAGCGGGCGTTGGCCATGCTGGAGATCGACGAGCTCGGCCTGGAGCCTCTCGACCGCCGGATCCTGGAGACCATGATCAGCAAGTTCCGGGGCGGCCCGGTCGGCCTGGACACGATCGCCACCTCGGTCTCCGAGGAGCCGGAGACGATCGAGGACGTGTACGAGCCGTTCCTCATGCAGCGCGGTTTCCTGGCCCGGACCCCGCGGGGCCGGGTGGTCACCGACCTCGCCTACCGCCACCTGGGCCTGCGCCCGCCCGACTCCGGGCCGGTCCAGGAGCGGCTCATCTGAGCCGGAGAGGGTCGCCGGCTGCTGCCGCTAAACTTCTGACCCTTGAAACTTCAGCTCGTCCTCGGCTGGCCGTTCCGGGTCCTGATGATCGGCCTCCTGGTCTTCTCGCTGGTGGCCGACGGCGCCGGCTACATCCACCGGCTGACCAACCACTACCCCCTGGCGGGCTCGGTGCCCGGCCTGCCCCCGACGATCCTCGGCTACCCGCTGTACGTCCACAAGGGTCTCGATCTCGCCGGCGGCACCCGCCTCGAGCTGCAGCTGAGCAACTACCCGCCGGGGCGGGACCGGGCCCAGGTTCAGGCCGACACCATAGCGGTGATCCAGAACCGGATCACCGCGCTCGGCACCCGCGAGCCGGTGGTGGCGCCCGCCGGCTCCAACCACGACCGGGTGATCGTCGAGCTGGCAGGCGTTCCCGCCTCCAAGGCCCAGGAGGTGATCGGGCGCACCGCACAGCTGGTGACCACTCGGTGGGTCAAGGACGCCAAGATCACGGCCGGACCGTTCCCGGGCTACCGGCCCGAGATCTCGGAGCTGCGCAGCAGCATGCTGACGTCGGCCTCGGCCCAGCTCGACCAGAACGGCACCAACTGGGTCGTGAGCACGGCCTACAACTCGCAGGGTGCCGCCATCTTCGGCCAGCTGACGACCAACGCCTACCAGGCCTGCCCCCAGTCGTCGTGCCGGGAGCGCTTCGTCGCCGACTGGTTGGACCTGACCCCCGATGACGTCGCCAACTGGGAAACGCGCGGGGCCGACCTCTACCGGCCCTTCGACAACGGCGGCAAGCTGCTGACCGACCCGATCATCAACGAGCCGATCACCGGCGGCCAGGCCCAGATCAGCGGCAGCTTCACCCAGACCACCGCCAAGGACCTGGCCACGCTGCTCAGCTCGGGTTCGCTGCCGGTGCACGTGGACGTCATCCAGTCCACCGACGTGGGCGCCAGCCTGGGCCAGGATTCGATCAAGCGGAGTCTGGCGGCGGGCGTGCTCGGCCTCCTGATCGTGGTGATCTTTCTGATCTCGTTCTACAGGCTGCCGGGCGCGCTGGCCAGCATCGCGCTCCTCTTCTATGCGGCCGCCGTGCTGGCCGTTTTCAAGGTCTTCAACGTCACACTGACCCTGGCCGGCATGGCCGGCTTCATCCTCAGCGTGGGCATGGCGGTGGATGCCAACGTGCTCATCTTCGAACGCTTCAAGGAGGAGATGCGCTCGGGGCGCACGGTCGGGGCGGCGGTCGAGGCGGCGGTCGACAGGGCCTGGCCGGCGGTGCGCGACTCCAACACATCGACGCTGATCACCAGCGTGATCCTGATCTTCGCCGGCACCGGGCCGGTCAAGGGCTTCGCGATCACGCTCGCCATCGGCGTGGTGGTCAGCCTCTTCTCCTCGATCGTGGTGACCCACAACCTGCTGGCGATCGTGCTCAACTTCGGCTGGGTGCGGAGCGGGTCGATGCTGGGGATGAGCAGTGGCCGAGCTGTCTGACCGGCTGGGGGCGGGGCCGGGGGGAGTGGTCGAACCGGCCGAGGTCCAGCCGCAGCCGCGGGTGCGCCGGCTCGACATCATCGGCAACCGCAACTGGTATTTCCTGTTCTCGCTGGTCGTGATCATCCCGGGCGTGATCTCGATGGTCACCCAGGGCTTCCTGCTCGGTATCGACTTCCAGGGCGGCACCGAGTTCTTCTACCGCTTCCAGAGCACGAGCCCCCCCGCCCCCGCCGCGGTCGAGCAGGCGGTGCGCCTGGAGGGGGTCAACGGCACCGTCCAGCGGACCGCCGACGGCACCTACATCATCCGGACCGGGCCTCTGAGCCCGCTCCAGCAGCAGCACCTGCAGGACGATCTCAGCCGGCGGGTGGCCCCGATCGATTCCGGCACCCGCCAGGTCAACGCGGTGGGGCCGTCGATCGCCCAGGAGATCGTGACCAGCGCCATCCTCGCCATCGTCGCGGCGGCGGTCCTGATCCTGCTCTACCTGGCCTTCCGGTTCCGCCGCGTGCGGGGTGGCTTCCGCTCCGGCTTCCAGTTCGGCGGCAGTGCCCTGCTGGCCCTGCTCCACGACGTCTTCCTGCTGACCGGGGTCTTCTCCCTGCTCGGCAAGGGGATCGGCTTCCTGCACATTCCGGGCGCCCGGATCGGCGAGATCGACAGCCTCTTCCTGACGGCAGTGCTGACTGTGGTCGGCTTCTCGGTCCACGACACGATCGTGGTCTTCGACCGGATCCGCGAGAACCTGATAGTGGCCAACCGGCTGACCTTCGAGCAGATCACCAACCTCAGCATCATGCAGACCGCCGCCCGCTCCATCATCACCAGCTTCACGGTCGTGCTGGTGCTGCTGGCCCTGCTCCTGTTCGGCGGGGACTCGGTCAAGGGCTTCGTGCTGGCGCTGCTGATCGGCATCATCTCGGGGACCTACAGCTCGATCTTCAACGCCACGCCCCTGCTCGTCGTCTGGAGAAGGCTGCAGCCGGTGGCCTGACATGCCGACCTGGCCGCTGGAGGAGATCCGGCTGCTGCTGGCGCCCTCGCTGGCGCACATGGGCTACTCCATCCACTCCCTGGAGCAGGCCGGCCGCGGCGGCCGCACTCTGCGGCTGGCGATCGACACGGCCGAGGGCTTGGTCGGCATCGACGACTGCGAGAAGGTCAGCCACGTGGCCGGCCCGCTGCTCGACCAGGTCGACGTGATTGCCGGGCCCTACACCCTGGAGGTCTCCTCGCCGGGGGCCGAGCGGGAGCTGCGTTCACCCGCCGAGTACGAGCGCTTCACGGGCCGCAAGGTCAACGTCCGCTTCCGGGCGGGTGACTCCGAGGTGGTCCTGGAGGGCACCCTGGCCCTGGTCGACGAGACCGGCAT
>JBBSHA010000228.1:0-4027 GCA_038253595.1 Candidatus Dormibacterales bacterium | reverse complement strand
GCGGGCCGACGGCTCGATCGCGGTGCCGGAATGCCTGCAGCCCTACATGGGTGGGCTGGAGGCCATCACCGGCGGCTGAGCGGCCCGCCGGTGGCGCTCAGCTTTTGCCGGTGCGTAATGTCAGTCGCATGAAGCTGCGCCTCGCTCTCATCGAACTGGTGGTGACCGATATGGCCGCCACGCTCGCCTTCTACCGCCGCTTGGGCATGGAGGTTCCGCCGGACGCCGACGACCAGCCGCACGTGGACGTCGACCTCGGGGGCGGGATGCGCCTGGCCTTCGACACCGAGGACACGATCCGCTCCTTCGACCCCGGCTGGACCAGCCCCCCGAAGGGCGGACATCGGGCCGCCCTCGCCTTCGCCTGTGCGGACCCCGCCGAGGTTGACAGGGCCTGGGCCGACCTCACCGGTGCCGGCTACGCGGGTCACCTGCCACCGTGGGACGCCTTCTGGGGCATGCGCTATGCCGCGGTCCACGACCCCGACGGGACGCCCGTCGACCTGTTCGCCCCGTTGCCGTAGCCCAGCTCGCATGGCCGACCCTGCGATGCCGGCGGGATGGGGCCCGGTTTCCGGCTCCGGCCGGGCGCCGAGCCCCCAGGACGATCAGTAGTCGCGTCCTACCACGTCACAGTTCACTCCCGCCATACGGCCGCCCGGGAGGGACGGCATCGCCAGTGTTGACGCGGCGCCGGGCCGAAACACCCGAATCGGCGGTCACCCCGCTGGCTAGACTCTGTGGCGCCGCGGAGGGATGGCCGAGTCCGGCTTATGGCAGCTGTCTTGAAAACAGCCGTGGCGCCAGCCACCGGGGGTTCAAATCCCTCTCCCTCCGCTCGGCTCAGCTGGCTTGGCGAGTACCTGTAGGAGATTACGTCCCACAGTGGGTCCGTGAAGCAGATCGGCCCTCGGCACCGCTCTGCAGGCCTTCGTCAGCTACGACCAGCGCCTCTTGCAGGGCGCCGGTGACCTCGGTCTGCCGTGGTGAGTCCCGGCGCCTGAGAGCTGGGGGCTGAAATGGAACCGCTGATCAGGGGCGTGCACATGATCATCGCCAGCACCGACGCCGGAGCCGATCGAGCCTTCCTTCGCGACGTGCTCGGCTTGGACTCGGTCGACGCCGGTGAGGGTTGGCTGATCTTCGCGCTGCCGCCCGCCGAGCTGGCCGTCCATCCCGGAGAGAACGGCCGCCACGAGCTCTACCTGATGTGCGCCGACCTGGAGGCCACACTGCGCGAACTCGAACGCAGGGGCGCCGCGCTGAATTCGTCCATCACCGAGCAGCCGTGGGGGCGCCGGGGCTTCATCGCGTTGCCCGGCGGGGGCGAGCTGGCCATCTACCAACCCACCCACGCGAGCCCGCCCCGGCGCTGAAGCCGCCGGCGGCGCCGGCGTAGAGCGTCCGCCTCAGCCCGACCTCAGCCGTGGCGCCGGCGCCCGGCCGCCGGCTCGACCACCAGCAAGTCCTCCAGGTCGGCGGTGGCCATTCCCAGGCGGCGCAGGATGTCCAGCCGGCGACCGGAGGCGGCGGTTGCGTAGTCCTCTCTGAGGCATTCGATCACGCCCAGTTGGTAGGCGAGCCGAGCGCGCTGCGAGGGGATCGGGCGCACCTCCTCCATACCGACATAACGCGCGGCGCGCCCCGAGTACCGGGTGCCCACGAAGATTGTCAGAGCGCTTTCAGGACGCTGCAAGGACGGTCGTCCCTATGTCTTGACGTGCCTGACACGCGCGCATATATTGATGACACGGCTATCACGTTTCGCGAGAAACAAGAATCATGTAGCCGTCAGGAGGTGACGTGTTATGGTCGGAATCATCTGGGCGGTCGTGGTCGTCCTCTTCGTGCTCTGGCTGCTCGGGTTCGCCCTTCACATCGGGGGCGGGCTGATCCACCTGCTGATCGTGCTCGCGGTGATCGCTCTCATCTACAACCTCGTCATGGGCCGGCGCAGCCGGGTCTGACGGCCACGTTGCGGCTGGGGCCCTCCCCAGCCGCAATCGTGATCGGGGGCCGGGTTTCCGCTCCGCCGGACTCGAAGGCGGTGCTCCCGGGTAGATTGTTGGCGCAATAACGGCTTCACAGGCGGGACCCGGAGGCAGGGAGAGGCGGCGCCGACCCCGCGACGGCCGCCCGGCAGTGGTGTTTGCGGTGCGCCGGGAGGCGTCGCGGGCTGCGGTCCACACCGTCCTCGCCCGCCTCCAGGAACTCCATCCCGAGCTGAGCCCCGATGCTCGCTGGGGGCCGGTCTCCGGGCGCCTCCAGGGCGTGGTCATGATCGGGCCCGCGGACGCCGGCAGCGAGGCGGTCACGGCGCTCGCGCGGGAGGCGATCGCGGAGGCGGTCGGGAAGGCGGAGCCCGACCTGAGCGCCGACCAGCTCTTCGAGATGGGCTAGATGATTGGTTCCGAGTTCGCGATCAGCTGTGGAGCTGGATCAAGCATCCAGAACCTGCCCGGCAGGCCAGGACCGGGAATCCCGCCCCTGCGGCCGCAGTTGCAGGCTGGGTGAGCGTTCGTGTCTATGGGACCGGTTGGTGCGGTGGCTGCACGATGGCCAAGTCGGTGCTTGACCGCCAGGGCGTCGCCTACGAGTGGATCGATATCGACCGGGACCCCGAGGCCGCGCGCTTGGTCGAGAGCATCAACGGCGGTTTCAAGACCGTGCCCACCATCCAGTTCGGCGATGGCCGGGTGCTGGTCGAGCCTTCCCGGCAGGAACTGGAGGCCGCCCTGGCCATCTCCTGACCCAGGCCGGGTGTGGCAGCGGCCCGCACCGTCGGTCAGACTGATGCCGTGGCGATGGTGCTCGTGGTGGAGGACGACGTCGCGCTGGCGGGCCTCTACGCCCAGGGCCTCACGACCGCTGGCCATCGGGCCGTGGTCGCCGCCGACGGCGAGACCGGCGTGGCGGTGGCGACCCACGTCCAGTTCGACGTGGTCCTGCTCGACATGCGGCTGCCGGGTATCAGCGGCATGGAGTTCCTGCGTGAGCTGGTGGATCGCGAGAAGCCGCCGATCGTGATCGTGGTGTCCGCCTACTCGGACCCCGAGTGGGTCACCTCGGCGCTCAGCCTGGGAGCGTCGAGTTGGATGGTCAAGGGCGAGTTCACCCCCTCTCAATTGGCGGCCCGGGTCCAGGAGTGGGCTGCGGCCGCCTGAGGGGCGGCGGTCTGGCCGCTCTCAGAGCTGGCAGCCGCGGCAGAAGTTGAGCGGTTCCCGGTTGGTGCCCAGTTGGCTGATCCGGTGGCCGCAGCGCGGGCAGTCCAGGCCACCCTTGCCGTGCACCTTCATGAACCGGCGATCCTGCTTGGACTCGTCGTAGTCCGGGTTGGCCAGGATCGCCTCCACGGCCCCGGCCAGCACCGCTGGAATGGCCCCGAACAGGGCCTCCTCGTCGCCGGCTCGCAGGGAGGCGCGGCGGCGTAGGGGCAGCAGCCGGGCCTCGAAAAGGATCTCGTCCGAGTAGGCGTTGCCGATTCCGGCCACGAAGGCCTGGTTGCGGAGCAGATCCTTCAGCTCGTCGCGGTAGCGCCGCAGCCGCTTGCGGAAGCCGTCCAGGCCCTCGCCGGCAACGGTGTCCGCCTCCGGGCCCAGGTCGGCCCAGGCCGGCACCTCGGTGCCGGGGTCGTCCGTCCAGTAGATCCGCCCCATGTCCCGGAAATCGAGGTAGTGGAGCTCCTCAGCTCCGTCCAGCCGGAGCTGGAAGACGTAGGTGGCGGGGGGCGGGGCGCCCGCGGCCGCCAGCTGGAACCGTCCACCCAGCATCGGGTTGATGACCAGGCTGCGGGCGCCCCCGCCGCCCGCCAGGGGCAGGTCGAAGGCCAGGTGCTTGCCGCGCCGCCACACCCCGCTGAAGCGCCGGAACGGGACTTCCGAGGCGAATGACTCGGGCGGGTAGCGGAGCATGTGCGCCTTGCGGGGGTTGAGGTCGACCGCGGTGACCAGGCGCCCCGCCAGCCGGGGCCCCAGCTGCAGACGCAGGGCTTCCAGCTCGGGCAGTTCGGGCATGCCCCAACCATAGG
>JBBSHA010000227.1:0-4054 GCA_038253595.1 Candidatus Dormibacterales bacterium | reverse complement strand
GACTCGAACAGGATCGGCAGCACGCCGGTCGCCAGGGGGTCCAGCGTGCCCGCATGCCCGACCCGGCGGGCTCCGGTCAGCTGCCGGAGCCGGCGCACCACCACGAAGGAGGTGGCGCCGGCCGGCTTATCTACGCTTAGAACCCCGGCCGGCACCGGTTCCCGCCGCGGTTTCGAGGTTCTCCATCGCGGCCTGGCGCACCGCCTCCACCGCGTCGTCCATCGCCATCGCGACCTCGGCACCCGCCGCCCGGAAGTGGCCGCCGCCCCCGAAACGGGCGCAGAGGGCGGCCGCGTCGAGGTCGCCCCGGCTGCGCACGCTGATCTTGGTCACGCGGCCGCTGACCTCCTTGAAGATGACCGCCACCTCCAGGCCGGCGATGCTGTTGAGGGTGTCGATGATGCCCTCGGACTCGGCCATGACGGCCTCCGCCTCCCGCAGCATCCGCTTGGTCACCCGCGCCCAGGCCAGCCGGCCGCCCACCTCGACCTGCATGCTGGCCAGGCTCAGGGCCTGCAGCTTGAGGGTGGTCAGCGGTCGCGACTTGTAGACCATGGTGGCGATATGGCCGGGGTCCGCGCCCAGCACCGCCAGTCGGGCCCCGTCCGCCAGCGCGGCCGGAGTCGTGTTCTCGTGGCGGAAGCCACCGGTGTCGGTGAGGATGGCGGTGTAGAGGTTGGTCGCCATGGCGGGCGTGATGTCCCAGCCGTAGTGCTCGAGCATGTCGAGGACGATCTCGCCGACCGCCGACGCCGTGGCCTGGATGATGTTGACGTCCCCGAACCGAGAGTTTGAGAGGTGGTGGTCGATGTTGACGATCTTGGCGTGCTCGCCGATGTGGCGGGCCGCCTTCCCCGAGCGCTCCAGACTGCCCGCGTCGAAGAACAGCACCAGCCCCGCCTCGAAGCCGGGTGGCGGGCCGTCGGCGATCTGGTCGAAGCCGGGCAGCCAGGAGTACATGACGGGCAGCGGGGCGGGGATCACCACCTGCACCCGCTTGCCCCGGCTGTGCAGAGCCTCGGCGAAGGCCAGGCTGCAGCCCAGGGTGTCGCCGTCGGCATCCTTGTGGCCGAAGACCAGGACCTCCTCGTGCCTCTCGATCAGCGCTCGTACCTCCTCGATCTCGCCGAGGAGGCCGTCGAGCCTCACCGTTCCTCGGCCTCGGGACCCACCTCGTGGTCGGCGGGCAGGATCTCGCGCAGGGTTTTCGAGATGCGCACCGAGTACTCGATGGAGGGGTCGATCTCGAATCTGACCTCGGGTGCGAATTTGAGGTTCTGGAGCCGCCCCAGCTCACGCCGGATCACCCCGGCCGCGCTCCGCAGGCCGGCCAGGCTGACCTCCTGCTGACGCCCGTCGCCGAGTACGCTGACGCGGACCCGGGCCAGGCGCAGGTCGGGCGACATCCTGACGCCGGTGATGCTTACGAAGCCGATTCGCGGGTCCTTCAGGTCCCGGCTGATGATCCGCATGATCTCCTCCCGGACCTGAGCCCCCACCTGGTCGGTGCGGTGCCCACTCACCCGGACGCTCAGATCTCTTCGCGCTCGAGGCGGAACGTCTCCATCGTGTCGCCGACCTCGAAGCCTTCGAAGTTCTCGAGGCCGACCCCGCACTCCTGGCCCGCGATCATCTCCCGCACGTCGGCCTTGAAGTGCTTGAGCGAGCTGATCCGGCCCTCCCAGATCTGACCGCCACCGCGGCTGAGCTTGGCGTGGCCCTCGCGGCTGACCCTGCCGTCGAGCACGCGGCAGCCTGCGATCAGGCCCATACGGGGGATCTTGATCGGCAGCAGCACCTCGGCCTTGCCCTCCCAGACCTGGCGGTAGGTCGGCTCGCGCATGCCCCGGGCGGCGCGCTCCACGTCCTCGGTGAGCTTGTAGATGACGTCGTAGTAGCGGACCTCGACCTTCTCCCGCTCAGCGGCGCGGTCGGCGGCGGGGGTGGGCTTGAGGTTGAAGCAGACCATGATGGCGTTGGAGACGCCGGCCAGGAGCAGGTCGGAGTCGGTGGGGCGCCCACGCCCTGACCGACCAGCTTGATCGTGACCACCGGGTCCTCGATCTTCTGGAGGGCGTTGATGACGGCCTCCAGCGTGCCCTGGGCGTCGGTCTTGACGACCAGGTTGAGCTCCTTGACCTCGCCCTCCTTGGCGCGCCGGGCGATCTCCTCCAGGGTGATCCGGGGGGCGAAGCCGCGGCCGGCCTCCATCGCCCGCTTCTCCTGGAGCTTGGCCAGGGCGATGGTGCGGGCCGCCTTCTCCGAGCCCACAACCTGGAAGATGTCGCCGGCGCTGGCGACCTCGCTCATACCGCTGACAAGCACCGGGGTCGCGGGGGGGGCGTCGACCACGCTCACGCCGCGGTCGTCCTGCATGGCCCGTACCCGGCCGTAGATGTGGCCGCAGACGAAGTCGTCACCCACGCTCAGGGTGCCGTTCTGGACCAGCACCGTGGCCACCGGGCCCCGGCCCCGCTCCAGGTGGGCGTCCACGATCGTCCCCAGCGCGTGGCGCTCGGGGTTGGCCTTGAGGTCCAGGATCTCGGTCGAGAGCACGATCGTGGTGAGCAGGTCCTCCAGGCCCTCGCCGGTGCGGGCGGAGACGTGGACGCATTCGTGCTCGCCGCCGTAGTGGCGGGTGACCAGGTCGTTCTCGGCCAGGGAGGCGTGGACCCGATCCACGTTGGCGTTGTCCTTGTCGATCTTATTGATGGCGACCACGATCGGCACCCGGGCGGCGCGGGCGTGCTGGATCGCCTCCCTGGTCTGGGGCATCACGCCGTCGTCGGCGGCCACCACCAGGACCGCCACGTCGGTGACCGACGCGCCCCGGGCGCGCATGGCTGTGAAGGCCTCGTGGCCTGGGGTGTCGATGAAGACCACCGGCTGGCCCTCGTCAGTCTGGACCTGGTAGGCACCGATCCTCTGGGTGATGCCCCCCGCCTCCCCCGCCGCCACCCGGGTCTTGCGGATTGCGTCCAGGATCGAGGTCTTGCCGTGGTCGACGTGGCCGAGCACGGTCACGATCGGGGGCCGGGGCCGGAGCATCCGGGGATCCTCGTGGCTGAGCGAGAAGAGGTCGGCACGGGAGGTGGTGACGACGTTGCCGTTCTCGGCCCCGGCCTCGGTGGCGACCACGTCCTCGGAGGCGATCGGCACCACCGTGTAGCCGAAGTCGTCGGCCACGATCTCCGCGGTGCCGAAGTCGATGACCTGGTTCATGTTGGCCATCACGCCGCTGCTCATCAGCTTCTTGATCACGTCCACCGGGCTGACCCGGAGCTTCTCGGCGAGGTCCTTGACCGACACGGTCGGGGTGAGCACGACCTTGCGCTCGCCGTTGGTCTCGATCTTGACCGGGGCCGCGGTCCTCTTGAACTGGCTGCGCGCGGCCTCGATCGCAGGCGGCGGCAGCGGCGCCGTGGGGTTCCTCGCCAGCCGGTTCTGCTGCAGGAAGTTGAGCAGCTCCTTGTGGCTGATGTTGAGTTCGCGTGCGAGTTCGTGCGCTTTCATGCGGAGTAGTGATTATGCCCGTCCGGGCAGGCGCCAAACGTGGCCGGGGGCGCCCCCTCCCTCCCCTCAATCGCGGACCAGGGGGATCACCTCCTCGGCGAAGCGCTGGATGGGGCCGCCCTCGGCCATGTGGGGAAGGTTCACGATCACGTGGTCGATGCCGGCCCCGACCAGGGTGTGGATGCGCTCGGCCACCTGGGCCGGCTCCCCCGAGTAGCCGCCCCGGACCGTCTCCTCCGGGGAGCCGGACCGGCGCACCGTGTCCGCGACCACACGGTCGACCTCGGCGGCATCGCCGACGATCGGCGAGATCGCGGTCGACTTGACGATCGAGTCGTAGTCGCGGCCCACAGCCTCGCAGTGCCGCCTCAGCACCTCCAGCTTCCGGCGGATGGTGGCCGGGTCCCCGTTGCCGACGTTGCAGGCGTCGCCGTACTGGGCGACCAGCTTCAGGGTCACCTTCTCGCCACCGCCTCCGATCCAGAGCGGGGGATGCGGCCGCTGCACCGGCTTGGGCTCGTTGATGGCGCCCCGGATCTGG
>JBBSHA010000226.1:0-4059 GCA_038253595.1 Candidatus Dormibacterales bacterium | reverse complement strand
TGGGGGACGGCAAGGCCCGCTACGAGGTGCGCCGGGCCCACCACGAGCACGTGCGCTGCACCGCCTGCGGCCAGGTGGCGGAGGTCCCCGGCTGCGTGCTGGAGGAGGCCTCGAGCGCTGTCCAGGCCAGCACCGGGTACCAGGTGCGCGGCCACCAGGTGATCTTCGAAGGTCTCTGCCCGCTCTGCTCGGGGCCGGGCTGACAGCGGCCGGTCGCTTCCTGTAAGCTGCCTCGGACCAGCCGCGGTGCACACCGCGGGTATGCAGGTAATGGCGCCAAGGCGCGTCTTAAGCCAAAGAACTGGCGTCGGGGTAGATCTGTCCGTCGGGGGTGCCCTGGCCGTCTATACGTACGTTTCCCAGGGGGTCCCGCGCATGGGTCGGATTCGATACATGGTGCTCGCGGTCGCGATCGCCGGCGTGCTGCTGCCCGCCTCGACCGCGTTCGCCGCGCCCTCGTCCGGACCGACAGTCGACGCCGGACGCCGGCTGGAGCAGGCGACCCTGCGCCTGCGCCAGCTCAACGACCAGGTCGAGCACGAGCAGGGCCGCCTCGACGCCCTCAGCCGGCAGCTGGACGCGGACCGGGAGCGCCAGGCCGGCCTGGCCAAGGAGATGGCGGGGCTGGCCCGCTACCAGTACGAACAGCCCAGCCCGATGGTCCAGCTGATAAGCGCTCAGAGCGTGGGCGAGGTGCTCTCCCAGCTCTCCCAGAACCAGGTGGTGGGCAGCCGGCAGCAGGCGCTGATGAGCAAGCAGCGCCAGGTCCAGCGCGAGGACGAGTTGGCCCGGGCCGAGATCCAGAAGAACTTGAAGTCGATCCAGGCCTCCCGCGATCAGGCTGCCCAGCTGGCGGTCGAAGCCGAGGCCGCCCAGGCCGCCGCCGTGGACGAGGCCGGCCGCCAGCAGGCGGCCCAGGTCGCCGCCCAGGCGAGCGCCGTCGCCGTCCAGCCGAGCGCCGTCGCCGTCCAGCCGAGCGCCGTCGCCGTCCAGCCGGCGGCCGCCGCCCCCGTGCGGGCGGGCAGCGTCCAGGCTTCGTCCGGCCCCAACCACTTCACCTACGGCTACTGCACCTGGTACGTTGCCAACCGCCGCTACATCCCCTGGTACGGCAACGCCATCGAATGGTGGCCGAACGCCCGCGCCTACGGCTTCGCCGAGGGCTCGGCGCCCCAGGTCGGGGCGGTGATGGTGACCCGCGAGAGCGGCTACGGCCACGTCGCTTACGTCGAGTCGGTGAACGGCGACGGCTCCTGGACGGTGTCCGAGATGAACTACGCGGGCTGGGGCGTGGTGACCCGGCGCACGATCCGTCCCGGCCAGGTGCCGCTGGTCGGCTTCATCTACGGCCAGGGCTGACCCGAACCCGATCCCGGCCAGCGCCACCGCCCGGCGCCCGCGCCGCCCGCGAGGCAGCCACTAACATCTGTTCTCGGAGTTCGGGCCCGTAGCTCAGCTGGTCAGAGCGGCCGACTCATAATCGGCTGGTCGTTGGTTCGATCCCAACCGGGCCCACCAGTGTTCCCCGGTGCAACCTGTGGAGGCGTGCGATGAGCCCGGAGCTGCGGCCGGTCGGCCCCGACGACGCGGAGTGGCTGGCCGACCTGCTGACGGAGTGCCGGCCCGACGAGCCGACCGACCCCCAGGTGCTCCGCCACCAGCTGGCCAACCCCACCCCGGGCTGGACCTGGCGCAACGTGGCCGTGACCAGCGAGGGACGGCCGGTCGGCTGCCTGACCGCCGGTCATGCCCCCTTCGAGCTCGAGCCCGAGCGCTGGGGGCGGCTGGTGCTGGACATGCCGGGAGACCTCCTGGAGCTTGCCGGCTGGGCTCTCGAGGAGGCCGGGTGCTGGCTGGCGGAGGAGGGGGCGCTGGTCCTGGGGCTGGCCGGCTGGGAGGACGAGACAGGGCTGTGGGCGGCCGCGGAGGCACTCGGGTACCGCCGCGACCGCCTGGGCCGGGTGTCCGAGCTGGACCTCCGCCAGCACCGCGAGAGCCTGCTCGAGGCGGCGGCCCGGAGCCGCGCCGCCATGGCCGGGCAGGGAATCCGGCTGGCGACCCTGGCCGCGGCCGGGGAGCCGCCGCCTTGGGGCCAGATCACGAGCCTCTGCAACGAGACGGAGGCCGACATTCCGAGCACCAAGCCGATCCACCCCGACAGCGAGGCGGAGGTGCGCAAGGACCTGACCCGGGTCGACATCCGGCCGGACCGGGTCTGGCTAGCCTGGGCGGCCGACGACCTGGTCGGCCTCTCCTACTTGACCTTCCCGCCCGTCCGCGGCCACGTCTGGACCGACTTCACGGCCACCGCCCGCTCCCACCGGGGCCGAGGGATCGCCCGGGCGGTGAAGATGGAGACGCTGGTCCAGGCCGCCGACCTGGGGGTGGCGGTGGTCCGGACCGACAATGACGAGCAGAACGAGCCCATGCTCCACATCAACCGCAGCCTGGGCTACCGGCCGCTGCCCGGCCGGCTCAGCTATGTGAAGCGCCCGGCCGCCACCCCCGCCGGAGGCTTGGCGGCCGTCGGAGCCTGACGCTTGCCCCGCGGCTGGCGCCGGCTTATACCCGCGGTGCGGGGCTTCCACCTGCGCATTCGGCGGCCGAATGCACGGTTTCCGGCGCGTGAAGTGGTGCACTCTGCCGCCGAATGCACGGTTTCCGGCGCGCGAGGTGGTGCGCCAGCGACGCGCTATGCAAGGCTGACCACCTCCAGCAGGTCGTCCTCCCAGTAGTCGATCCGGCCCTCGGGCATGAGCAGCACCCGGTCGGGGGCCAGCGCGCGCACGAACTCGGGGTCATGGCTGACCAGGACCATGGAGCCGGGCCACCGCGAGAGCGCCTCGGCGACCGCGGTTCGCGAGGGGGGGTCGAGGTTGTTGGTGGGCTCGTCGAGGAGGAGCAGGTTGTGGCGGCCCGCCACCAGCATGGCTAGGGCGAGCTTGGTCTTCTCGCCGCCGGACAGCGTGCCGGTGTCCTGCATCGCCTTCTTGCCGGTGAGCCCGAACATGCCCAGCAGCGCCCGCACCCGCTGCTCGGGCTCGGTCGACATCTCGCGCATGTGGCTCATCACGTCGCGACCGCCGTGGATGCTCTCGTGCTCCTGGGCGTAGTATCCCGCCGCCACCCCGTGTCCGAACGAGAAGCTGCCGCTGTCGGGGCTGGAGTCGCCGGTGAGGATGCGGAGCAGCGAGGTCTTGCCGGCTCCGTTGAGGCCCATCACCAGCAGGCGCTGGCCGCGCTCCAGCTCGAAGCCGACGTTGCGGAACACGGCAGGGCCGCCGTAGCCCTTGGCCAGGCCCTGGGCGTGGAGCACCAGCCGGCCGGCATGGGGCGGCACCGGGAACCGGATCTTGATCTGTCGCTCGCGCTTGGGGCCGACCACCTGGACCGCCCGCAGTCGCTCCACCCGCTTGTCCAGGGAATGGGCGGTCTTGGCCCGCTTGGCAGTCTGCGCCCGCATCACGTCGGCCAGCGTGCGCAGGCGGTGTATCTCCTGCTCCTGGCGGACGGCGGTCTTGGCCAGGCGGGATTCGTCCGCGGTCCGGGCGGCCCGATACTGGGAGTAGGTACCCCGGTATTCGACCATCCGGCCGGCGTCCAGGTGGAGCACCCGGGTGATGGAGGCGTCCAGCAGGTCAAGGTCGTGGCTGACCACGATGATGCCCCCCCGGTGGCCCTTGAGAAAGTCCATCAGCCAGGCTTTGGCGTCCAGGTCAAGGTGGTTGGTGGGCTCGTCCAGAAGCATCAGATCCGCGGCCGTGAAGAGCACCCGCGCCATCTCGACCCGGCGCCGCTCGCCGCCCGAGAGCACCTTCAGGGGGAGGTCGACGCGGCCCGGCTTGAGGCCCAGCCCGGCCGTGATCCGGCGGACCTCGGAGTCCGCCGTGTAGCCGCCCTGCATCCTGAAACTCTCCTCGGCCTGCGAGTACTTCTCGACGTTGCCCAGCGAGGGGTCCTGCTCCAGGGCCAGGCGCAGGGCCTCGAGCCGGGCGGCGGCCCGGTCCAGGTTGCGGCCCGAGAGCACGTGGAGCAGGGCGTGGACGTCGGCGTTGGCGT
>JBBSHA010000225.1:0-4070 GCA_038253595.1 Candidatus Dormibacterales bacterium | reverse complement strand
GGGCCAGCTTGCGCAGGGTCTCCCAGCCCTGGGAGAGGCGCGTCACCTCCCTGGCCAGGCGGGCGTTCTCGAGTTTGAGGGCGCGGTTCTCCAGCACCAGGCGGCCCACGAGGTCCTGGGTTTCGGCGAGCAGGCCCTCGACCCCGCTCCGCGCCGGTTTCCGCCTGCTGCCGATCATTCACCCCAATCATAGGCGGCCGAGGCGGCGCCCGGAGGTTTCGTCAAGCGCGCGGCAGGGCGGCGGCCCGAAGCGACTTTACGAAGGCTGGTCGGAGGGTTCTAGGGTGAATACGGCCGCCCTCGCGAGCCGGATCCCGACCACCACCACGCCGGCGACCACCGCCCCCACCGCCATCGCCACCGGAGCGCCGAACAGGGAGGCCAGGGCACCCGCCTGGGTGGCTCCGATCGGCCCCACCCCCATCACCGCCTGGGCGTAGAAGGACATCACGCGGCCCCGCAGGCGATCCGGGGTCACGCTCTGGATGCGCGAGTTGGCGCTGGCCAGGAACCACATCTGGCAGAAACCTGCTACGTACAGCAGGCCGCACGAGAGCGGGAACCAGCGGCTGGCGCTGAACCCGACCAGGGCCACTGACCACAGGGCCCCCACCCAGAACTGGCGCCGGCCGCCCGCGTAGGAGGGCACTAGCGCCAGCGAGAGGGCGCCGCTCAGGGCACCCAGCCCGAGCGCTCCCATCAGGAAGCCGAAACCGGCCGCGCCCACATGCAGAACCTGGTCCGCGAAGAGGGGGATTAGCGTCAGCCGGTTCATGGCGAACAGGGAGAACACGGCCACCATCGCCAGCATGGCCAGCACCAGGGGGTCGCGGCGCACGTACTGCGCCCCCTCCACGATGCGCGCGAAGAGTGGTTGCCGGTCCCGCTCCCCGACCAGCCGGGGCAGGCTGTGCATCAGCGTCAGGCCGGCGATCGCCGCCAGGTAGGAGACGGTGTTGATCAGAAAGCAGAGGGGCAGGCCGGCGGTTGCGATCAGGATGCCCGCGACCGCCGGCCCGATGACCGCCGCCGCGTTCCAGACCGTGGAGTTGAGGGCGATCGCGTTCATCAGGTCCTCGCGGCCGACCAGTTCGATCGCGAAGGCCTGCCGGGTGGGCACGTCGACCACCTGGACCAGCCCGTAGAGGAACGCCGCCACCAGCACCATCCAGTACTGCGCGGTGTGGGTGAAGGCGACGACAAAGAGGAGGCCGGCCGGGATCATGAAGGCGACCTGGGTCGCCTGCAGAACCCGGCGCTTGGGGAAGCGATCGGCCACCAGCCCGCCGAAGGGACCCGCGACCAGCACGGGCAGGAACTGGGTGGCCAGCACCAGCCCGACCAGGAAGGCGGAGTGGGTGAGCTGGAGGACCATCCAGGGCATGGCGATGCTCTGCATCCAGGTGCCGATGGTGGAGACCAGCTGGCCGCCGAAGAAGAGCCGGTAGTTGCGGTGCCGGAGCGCCCCCAGGACGCGGCGCCGCGGCGCGGGCAGGGAGGCGCGGGCGGCGGGCGCTGACACAGTGACTGATAATCGCATCGTGACCCGCGTGCGTGAGGAGGTGGACATCCGGGCGCCTGCCCATGCTGTCTGGGACGCGGTCCACGTGGACCTCGCCCAGGCCCCGCTCTGGACCACCTACCTGAAGCAGGCCAGGCTCCTGGACGGGACCCGGCCGGGACGCAACCGCAGGGTCCGCTACGACCTCGAGCTGCCCGGCAACCAGAAGGCCCGGCTCACCCTCCAGCCGACGACCTGGACGCCGCCGCGGGTCTGCGCCGGCGACTTCGTCGAGGGCCCGCTCCAGGGCACCTGGTCCTACTCCTATTCCGAGGCCGGCGGGGTGACCACCCTGGTGATGGAGATGGACTATCAGCTGGGCGGCCTGCTGCGGTTCGCGGGAGGGCTTCTGAAGAGCCAGTACGAGGCCGGCATCCGGCGCTCCATGGGTGAGCTGCGCCACCATCTCGAGGCCGGCCCGGGGCAGGACCGCGAGCGGGCGCCGGCCCGGGCCCGTCCCCGAGGCTCGCGGGCGGCTGCCGGGACCTCGCAAGCGGCCCCCGCAGCGCCGCCGTCGAAGCCGTCCCGCCGCCCCCGGCGGTCGCCCCCGGAGAAATAGCGCTGAGGTCGCGCCGCTCCTGCCTCTCGGTGCCGGGCAGCAACCCGCGCTTCCAGGAGAGGGCGGCTTCCTCGGCGGCCGACATGGTGATGCTCGACCTCGAGGACGCCGTCGCCCCGGACGCCAAGGCGAGCGCTCGGGAGCAGGTGGTCCAGGCGCTGCTCACGCTCCCCTACGAGGGCAAGGTCCGCGGCGTGCGCGTCAACGCCGTCGACACCGGGTGGTGCGCGGACGACATCCGCCACGTCGTCGAGGGCGCCGGCGAGCGGATCGAGTGCCTGGTCCTGCCCAAGGTCGAGGACGCCGGCCAGGTCCACTTCGCCCACCACCTGCTGAACCAGCTGGAGCTGAAGCTCGGCCTCGGGCGCCGGATCGGGGTGGAGCTGCAGATCGAGACGGCGCGGGGGCTGGAGAACGTGGCCGGGATCGCGGGCGCCTCGGACCGGGCCGAGACCCTGGTCTTCGGACCCATCGACTTCGCGGCCGACCTCCGCGTGCCAGGGCTGACGCCTGGCGCCCCCCACCCCGACCGGCCCGGCGACTTCTGGCAGCACTTCATGCTCCGGATCCTGGTGGCCGCCCGCGCCCACGGCCTGCAGGCGATCGACGGGCCTTTCGTGCAGGTCCGCGACCTGGCCGGGCTGGAAGCCGCCGGCCGCCGGGTGGCGGCACTCGGCTATGACGGCAAGTGGGCCCTCAACCCGGCCCAGGCCGAGCTCCTGAACGGGGTCTTCTCCCCCTCCCAGGCCGACTTCGACCGGGCAAAGGCTATGGTGGCTGCCCACAAGGGTGCCCACGAGCAGGGCACCGGCGCGGTGATGCTGGACGGCGAGATGATCGACGAGGCGACCCGCAAGCTGGCGGCGGTCACCGTGGAACGGGGGCGCCTGGCGGGCATGGAGGCAGGACCGTGACCGCCATCGACGAGCTGATCGAGCGGGTCCGCGCCGACCCCGACGACGTCGGCCGCTACGAGCTGGCGTGGGCCGCCGCCCGCTCCGAGGCGGCCTCCGCCACCCGCGACTGGGCCGACCGCAGCGGCGACGCCCTCGCCCGCCAGGTGGCCGAGGCGCTGCCCGAGCCGGGGGCCGACCCGATCGCGCTGGGCCGCCGCCACGCGGCGATCGCGGCCGCCCACCACCCCCTCGAGGACGTCGGTGCCACCGCGTCGGAGCGGGCCCTGCGCGCCCGCTACCGGGAGTTCGCCGACCGCGAGGTGCGACCGCACGCCGAGGCCATTCACCGCCAGAACCTGCCCATCCCGGAGTCGATCATCGAGGGCGCGGCCGAGCTCGGCCTGTTCGATCTCTCCCGGGCCAGTCACCGGACCATGCTGATCGCCACCGAGGAGCTGTCCGCCGCGTCCCTCAACGCCGCCGGCAGCCTCATCACGCGGCCCGAGATCCTGGTCCGCGCCCTGCGCCGGGCCGGCACCCCAGAGCAGTGCGAGCGTTGGCTGCCCGACATCACCAGCGGCCGCCGGATGGTGGCGGTCGCGGTCACCGAGCCGGGCGCCGGGTCGGACGTGGCCGGCCTCCACGAATGCACGGCCACCCGGCTCGAGGACGGCGGGGGCTGGGTGATTGAGGGCCGCAAGCGCTGGGCCGGCTTCTCGGCGCGCGCCGAGCTGATCGCGGTTCTCTGCCGGACCGGGCCCGACCGCCACCGCGGGCTCTCGCTGTTCGTGGTCGAGAAGCCCCGATTGGGCGGCGAGGACTTCGTCCACGCGCCGCCGGAAGGCGGCCGCCTGGTGGGGCGCTCGATCCCGGTGCTCGGCTACCGGGGGATGCGCACCTACGATCTTGAGTTCGAGCGCCTGCGCGTGCCCGCGGGCGCGCTGGTCGGTGCCGAGGGCCAGGGTTTCCACCTCCAGATGGAGGGGTTCAGCGTGGGCCGGCTGCAGACCGCGGGGCGCGCGGTGGGCGTCATGCAGGCGGCCGTCCAGGCGGC